>JBBUGP010000083.1:0-2271 GCA_038077895.1 Patescibacteria group bacterium | reverse complement strand
GATAAAACCGAAAATAATGGTGATGGGAATAATCGTCAAGATTAAAATGTTTACCAGCGGTGAAATCAGCGAGAGCTGGTCGAAATTATAAATTAAAAGCGGCCAGACAAAGATTTGCGCCGAAAGAGTGGCGGCCAAAATCGAACGCAGCTCAAAAATTTCCGGAATTTTCCTGAAAGCCCGCTCTAAAGTTTCGGCAAAAAATATCAAACCGGCCGTGGCCAGAAACGAGAGCTGAAAACCGACGTCAAATATCAACACTTGCGGGTTTAACGCCACCATTCCCGCGCCGGCCAAAACCAAAATGTTAAACGCCCGGCTCATCCGGCCCAAATTCAGGCCCACTACTAAAACCACGCCCATAATCGCGGCTCGCACCACCGAGGCCTGCGCGCCGGTGATGACGACAAAACCGCAAACAACTAAAACCGTAATCAGCAAAGCCGCCCGCCGGCCAAAATGGGTTTGAATGAAGCGTCCTAAAATCCGGGTGATGATCGATATATTAAAACCGGAAATGGCAATAATGTGAGTAACGCCCGTGATTTTAAACATCGCAAGCAGTCCCTCCGGAATCGCCCGCCGCGCGCCCACCAGAAGTCCTGCCAAAAAAGCATTTTGCGGCTCGGGCAGGATTCGCGACAAGCCATCGATAAAGCGCTGTTTGAAATTTAACAACTGGGCCTTTATCAGATTGCCCTGCCCCGATGCAACTAATGAGATTTTAGGAAAATACGAAACGGAGTAAATCCCGCCTTTCGCCAAATAATTTTTATAAGAAAAATCAGCCGACTCGAACGGCTGTTCCAACTTACCCGTAATTTTCAGCCGGTCGCCGTAGCGGTATTCCGGATACCGACCCACGGTAACCAAGACCTTTCCCTCGGCGAGTGAAATTTTTGGATCTTGTTTAGACGTTACTTGGTTAATGCCGACGGCCTTAATCGCCAAATTAACCTTATCCGCCCGAACATCCGGCTCTTCCGCGATAATCCCCTCCCATTCCATTTGCCCCGACCCATTATAGAAAGCTAAATGCCGCTCGTCGATTGCGGGCAGGGCGGAGCCAAACCGCCAAATTCCCAAAGCCGCCGCCAACAACAGCGAGGCGGATAGTAAAATTTTCCAATTGCCCCAAAACGCCGTTACGGTCGCGATAGAAACAATCGCCGCCGAATAAAACAAAATCCGCGCCGGGAGCGGATGAAAAAATTGTCCCAAAAACGATCCGAATAAAAAAGCCAAAAGCAAATACAAAAAAATTTGGGATTTATGTAAGCCTATTTTTGTTTCCATAAAAGTCACGGGGACAAAATCTGATTTGTCCCCGCGTTTTGATGCCTACTCCAGCGCTTTCTTCACCTCTACCGCCAGTTTTTCCGCTTTTACTTTCCATTGCTTGCGATTTTTTAAATTTTTGAGGTTTACTTCCCCTTTCCGAATTTCTTCCTCGCCGATGAATAATCCCAGAATAATATTCTTCTTTTCCGCGTAACGGAACTGCTTGTCCAAATCGTCCGGACGGTAATAAATATCCGCGCCAATACCGCAGGCGCGCAGCTCGTTTACGACTTTTAAGTAAACTGGCTGTAATTTTTCGTCCAGATTAAAAACCAAACAACTACCGATGCTTTCAGATTTTACCGGCGGCAATTCCTCCAAAGCCGCGATCAGCCGGTCGATGCCAATGGACATGCCCACGGCCGGAATCTTTTCCTTCCCGCCGGCAAAATTTCCGATTAAATTATCATATCTCCCGCCGCCGGCAATACTGCCGAACTGGGGTTGTTCGGATAAAACTATTTCGCATACCGTGCGGGTGTAATAATCCAAGCCTCGAGCCAGCTTTAAATCCACGACCGTATTTTTAACTCCCAATGCCGCCAGGGCTTTTAAAACGTCGGAAAGTTCGCCAATACCTTCGGCCAGTGTTTTGTTCTCTTTTGCCGCTTGATCAAAAAAATCCTGCAAACCGCCGGCCGAAAAAACGTCGGCGTTAATGAATTCAAAAAGTTTTTTTACATGCGCCGCGCCGACGCCGCCCGCCTCCAGTTGCTGCTTTACCGCTTCCGCTCCAACTTTATCGAGCTTATCAAGCTCACGCATCACCAAAATCCATTTTTCTTCACTCACTCCCGAAAGCAATAAAATTCCGTCTATAATTCTTCGGTTGTTGATGCGTGTGACGGTTTTGTCTATTCCCAAATCTTTTAACGCGGCGCTAACCGCGGCTATCACCTCAGCGTCGGCAAGCGGCGAATCCGAGCCAAC
>JBBUGP010000082.1:6916-9457 GCA_038077895.1 Patescibacteria group bacterium | reverse complement strand
GGTTAAAACCGAGCACAATATCTTTTCCGTTTGCGGCGTTCGCAAACCGAGAAAGTTTTGAGGCAAGCACGGTTTGCAGATATACCGCGTTGATTAAAAACATTTCTATAATCTGCGCTTCAATAATCGGCGCTGTGATTCTAATAATCGGCTCGTTTTGAAAAAAAACAGAGCCTTCCGGCATTGCCCACATATCTCCGTGGAAGCGAAAGTGTTTAAAATAATCAATTTCGCGGGCGGACAAATTAAAATGCGATTTGAGCCACTTCAATTGCCCTTCGCTGAATTTTAAATTCAGCAAATAACGCGCCGCCTGTTCCAAACCGCCAAATACCAAATAATTCCGTGACTTCGGCAAATCCCGAACCAGCAAATCGAAAGTAACCTGCATATCCTGCATTCCTTCGTTCAAAAATACTTTAGCGAGCGAAAAACGCGAGCCGCTTGTAAAAAAGGCCAAATCATCTTTTGTGACCAAATCGTCGAACATAAAAATTTAAATCCCCGACCCTTCCTGAAAATTTTCCTGATTGCGCAAGAAATTTTTTAAATTGTAAGCCGAGTATTTTTGCAGTTCGCCTTCGGCCGGCTTGTTCCCAACGCTCGCCTGATAGTGTTGCTCTAAAATCTCCTGGGCGATTTTTTCCGCCTCCGGGTTGTGGCTTAAGATATATAAACTTTCCGTAATTGCCGGGTCGCGCAGTTTTTTTTCCGCTCGGGCAAGCTGCGAAAGCGTGTCTGTATGTTTGAGCGAGGGATCGATTAAAATTACCGGTCGCGAGGGCTTTTCAGGAGTTATTTTTTTCTTAATCCTTTCTTCTTCCAAAGCGGTCAATACTTCCGTAAGCGACCCGAAACCCCCGCCGAAAACCACGAAAGCGCTGGATTCGCCAACTAAGCCAGTTAAGCGTTTAGTAACGGAGTCTGACCGAATTTTTTCCGCGTCATCGTCTTTTACTTCCAGCTCCGCGAATACCTTGGCGTCTTTCATGGGATAAGCAAATACCCGGTCTTTGGGGTTAACCCCCATTTGCCTGGCTTTTTCCGCGGCGGCTTCGGTTGCCGCTTTCATTACTCCGGAATATCCGCCAGTGGAGATGCTAAAACCCTTTTCCACCGACCCTCCCGCAAACTTGCCGGCGCGATCAATCGCTTGGCGGTCTTGCGCGGTTTTTTCCGCGCCGCTGCCCAAAATAGCCACTCGAAAATTCGCCCGTTTCTCCGGCGTGTCTTTAAGTTCAATCCTCGATTCACGCTCTTCAATGTTCATTTCAAAACTTATTTAAGTTTTTCCAAAGCCGTTTCTATGCGGTCAAGAATTATCTGCTTTTGTCCGGCCGCGGCGAAAGCCGACATAATTTCAAACGGGCTGGGGGAATTTTTTTGTCCGGATAAAGCCACGCGCAAAGGCCACAGGCCTTCACCCAAGCTTACTCCCCTGCCCTGCAGAAAATCCTTCACGGACTTTTCCAAAACAGACAGCTCAAAATCTTTGTCCGCAAGATTTTGGATAAAATCATTCAACTCCGACAAGATTTTCTTGGCTTCTTCCGGCTTTTGCTTTTTCCATGAAAGCATTTTACTGTCGTAATCTGGCAATCTCAAATAAAACGTAAACTCCCCCGCTTGCTCGCCAACCGCCGACGGGCCGGAAATTCTTTCCAGGACTTGCGACCAAATATGCGTCAAAACAGATTCTGTGTCTAATAATTCGGTAGAACTGCCTAAGTTTGATTTCAGCGCCTCCATCACCGGCCGAAACATCGGATCCTCTTTCGGTTCCAAATTTAATTTCTTCTGCCACTCTCGGTTGATGTAATCAAGTTTGATAACGTCGAAGATTGATCCGCCCTTGTTTACTTTTTCAAAAGAAAATTCTTCAACCAATTCCTCCAAACTGAAAATTTCACGCTCGGTTTTGGGGTTCCAGCCCAAAAGCGCGATAAAATTCAACAACGCCTCTTTCAAATAACCTTTTTTAACATATTCTTCCACCGCCACGTCGCCCGATCTCTTTGAAAGCTTTTGCCGTTTGGCGTCCAAAATCAAAGGAAGATGGGCAAACACCGGAGGCGTCCAGCCGAACGCGTTATAAAGCATTATGTGCTTGGGCGTGGACGACAAAAACTCCTCTCCGCGGATAACGTGCGAGATTTCCATCAAATGATCGTCAATAACGTTGGCAAAGTTATACACCGGATAGCCGTCGGATTTTATTAAGATGGAATCGTCCAAAAGCTCATTTTTAAATTGCAGGTGGCCGTAAACCAGATCGTCGTATTCCGTCAAACCGGTTTTAGGCACTCTTTGCCGAATGACGTACGGCCTGCCCGCGGAAATCTCTTTTTTTATTTCGGACTGATCCAAACCTCGGCAATGGCCGTCGTAACAAGGCGGTACGCCTTTCTCGCTCTGTTGCTTTTTTACCTGTTCCAGTCGCTCGGCCGTGCAAAAGCAATAATAAGCTTTTTCTTCTTTAACCAATTGCTCGGCGTATTTTTTATAAATCTCCAAACGCTCCGATTGCACATAAGGCCCAAA
>JBBUGP010000082.1:1867-6816 GCA_038077895.1 Patescibacteria group bacterium | reverse complement strand
GGTCCCTCGTCCGGGTGCAAACCAAAATCGTTTAAAATCTTGATGAGTTTTTCCACCGCGTCGGCAACGTATCTTTCCCTGTCAGTATCTTCAATGCGCAAAACAAAAACGCCTTTGTTCTTTTTGGCGAATAAATAACAAAACAGGGCGGTTCTTAAACTGCCGATGTGCAAATAGCCGGTCGGGCTGGGGGCAAAACGAGTGCGAAACATAATAGAATTAAAAATTATGAATCAAGAATTAAGAATTGGTATTTATGCTGCAAGTTACAAGTTCCAGGTTTCAAGCTTATTTTACTCTTATTTTACGAAGCGATCAAAGTTTTCAACCACCAGCTCAATCAACTCTTTTCGGAAAGGATGAATGACGTCCAAAAGCTCGGACTTGGATATCCAAGCGTGGGCGTCGAATTCGCGCTCGTCAAGCTTAACAGGATGCAGTACCGGGTCGACGCGGGCGTAATAAATCGATTGCGCCTGGCCGCGAAATTCTCCGGAATACATTCGGTCTGCCAAATCTGCCGGCCAGTCATAGGCGTGGGCGTTTGAAATTGATCCTAAAATTTCTAATTTTTTTAACCCTGTTTCTTCCGCCATTTCCCGGCGCAAAGTTTCTTCTTCGCTTTCTCCGTTGTTGACTCCTCCCTGCGGCAATTGCCAATGGTCGCCGGATCCGAAAACCTGATCTTTATCCTTTCGATGACAAACCAGCACCTGATTTTTTCCATTAACCAAACAAGCCACCACGTTTTTTCGAAAAGGCCGGGTTTGGGAAAGCTTGAAGCGATAGACCAGGCGGGAAAACACAGGCACCGCCCGAAACACCCTAAAAAGGCGTTTTGGCTGGGTTACAAGCCGAAAAGCCCATTCAAGGCCTCTGTAACGCAAAAAATGGGGCGCAAACGGCCTTTTGTCGGCCAAATAGTCGAATGTACCCCCTAGGCCAATTACCACGGGAACGGCCAATTTTTCGAGGCTTTGAGCAATCCATTTCTCCTGCCGCACCGGCCCAAAAGCCACGAACAAAATGTCGGGACGGCAGGATTTGATTAAGTCGATAACCCCGTTTTCTTCCGGGCTGCCGGAGTGTGCGCCGACGATCTTGAGTTTCGGAAACTTGCTATTAAGGACGCGACCGACTAACTGCGGGGTGTCGCCAAAACCGCCCAATAAAAAAATGGAATAGCCGCGGCCTTCGGCCAAATTCGATACGGACCAGATTAAATCGGTGCCGGAAACTTTTTCGGCGATGACGGAACGGATGTATGCTGGGGCGAAAAATACTGCCAAACCGGTGTAGGTCGCTTGCCAGAATGCCTGAGCTCTTTGCCAAAATTTCGAAGCGGTTAATGACAGGGAAAGATATTTTGCTGCCCAAAGCACGCCGATGCCATCCGGAGTGTTTAAAACCGAGCGGTGCAGAATTTCTCGAAACCCGATGTCGTGTTGCGCCGCGACCAAAAATTCCGCGTTGACCGTAATGACCTGACGCGGTTTTTTTTCCGCAACGAATTGATCGATTTTTTCCACCACCTGTTTTTCCGACAAATTGTCAATCGGAACACCGAGGATGGTGATGCGAGAAGACATTTTTTAAAAAATTTAAAGATCAAAATACTATATTCAAATCTACGAATCTGAACAAATCTACAAATGGCTACGAATAACCTTTTTTAAGATTTGTAGACATTCGTAGATTTGTCCTTATTTGTAGATTAGAGGTGTAAGTTCAAACGCATCCACGGAAATATAGGTTGGGCCATCGGTCTCAAGCTGGCTTTCAAAAACTACGATATGCGTCGCGGTAAAATTCATGCCGGAAAGCGCCACCGGCTTAAAATTCGCCACTGTTTCCGCGTTACGCGCCCGCGCCAAGGTGATGTGCCCTTTAAACGAAGAGCGCTGGCTTTGGCCGATTCCAACGGAGCTAAAAGCATCTGAAAGCTCCCTATAAATTTTTTCCAGTTCCGGATTTCTGGCTGTGTGTGCCCAAATCATCGAATGAAACGGGCGAATGCTTTTTAGTTCAATCTTTATCGGCGCGTGTCTTGAGCAGACCTCTTCGACGATTTGTAACGCCGTTTCCAACTCCATATCCTCCAAATCCCCCAAAAAATTCATAGTCACATGGAGATTTGAAGGTTCTGTCCAGCGCACCGGCAAAAATCGGTCGGGGTGCTTCTTTAGGCCGTCAATAATGTCTTTTGGCAGATCAATGGCTAAAAATATCCTTTTCATACCACTATAATTCTATCATTTTTTCTGTTAAAATTGAACTGCTAATAACCTCCTCTTGATCTCCTCCTTTGAAAGGAGGAGAAAACTAATGGATATGAAACTCATCAACGTTATACCGGCAGTCAATATGGCAGGCGGCCAAGACCGGATCTTCAGTTACGCAGTGCCTGAAAATCTCAAAGACGATATCAAGCCGGGCATGGTGGTTGGCGTTCCCTTTGGAAAAAAAGAAATTTTGGGCGTGGTCGATTCGGTGACTGACGCCCAGAAACCCGCCTTTACTCCGCGGCCGATCTCAAAAATCGTTTGGCGCCTGCCCATCGTCACGCCGCAGCTTTTGGCCTTGGCGAAATTTTTATCGGAATACTACGTCGCGCCTCTTGGGCTTTTAATCAAATCTGTCATCGCCAAACACGCGCCTCGGGCTCGACTTGATATTAAAAATTCGGAACAGACCCAAAAGTCAAATCAAAAAATCGTTTTAACTCCCGAACAAAAACAAGCCGCCGATTCCATCCTCGCTAAAAAAAATCAAACCGCCACTTTCCTGCTTTACGGCGTAACCGGCTCTGGAAAAACCGAGGTATATTTGGACGTTATCGAAAAGCTTATCCGGGAAGGCAAGCAGGCACTGATCCTCGTTCCGGAAATAATTTTAACTCCGCAAACCCTCGCGCGTTTCGTTACCCGTTTCGGCGAAGCGATTGTGGCCGTAACCCATTCCAAAATTTCTTATGGGCAAAAATCCCTGCTTTGGGAAAAAATTTATAACAACGAAGTAAAAATACTTATCGGGCCGCGCTCGGCGCTGTTCGCGCCTTTTAAAAATTTGGGGCTTATCGTTATCGATGAAGAACACGATTCTTCCCACAAACAATACGATCAAAAACCGCGCTTGCACGTCCGCACGGCCTGCCAAAAACTCTCCGAGATCTGGAAATGTCCCCTGATTTTAGGCGATGCCACTCCGCAGGTCGAAACTTTTTTCGCGGCGAGTAATGAAATAAATCCAAAACTTACGGGCAAGTTCCTCTATACAAAACTCTCGCTTGCCTCCCGCTATCATCAAGAACTGCCGTCGGTCGAGTTGGTGGATATGCGCAACGAATCAAAAGAAGGAAATTTTTCGATTTTTTCCCGCCTGCTCGCCGAAAAAATTCAATCCACGCTCGCGCGCGACCAGCAGGTTATTCTCCTGCTCAACCGCCGCGGAATGGCCAATTCGCTAACCTGCAAGGATTGCGGCAATTCGATTGCCTGCCAGCGCTGCGAAGTGCCCGTAGTTTTTCATTCCATAATCAAGCGTCTGGTTTGCCACCATTGCGGGCGGCAATACGATATCCCGGCCGCCTGCCCGAAGTGTAAAAGCCATCGTATGCGGTTTTCAGGCTCCGGCACAGAAAGAGTGGAAAGCGAGATTAATGAAATTTACGGCGCGCTGAAAATCAAAAGGGTTGACCGCGACAGCTTGGCGAAAAAATCGGATGTCGAAACCTTATATCGCGACCTGAAAGCCAAGCGCTTCCAAATTCTGGTCGGCACCCAGCTTTTAGCCAAAGGCTGGGATCTGTCGTCCGTCGGTTTAATCGGGGTGATGAACGCCGACACGACTTTAAGCCTGCCTGATTTCCGATCTAATGAAAGGACTTTTCAGTTAATAACCCAGGTGATGGGCCGCGCCGGCAGAGGTGATTTTCGGGGCGAAGCGGTTTTACAAACTTATAATCCTGAAAATTTCGCCATTGGCGCCGCCGTAAAACACGATTATCAAAAATTTTTCGATCGCGAAATTTTGGACCGAAAAGAATTCGGCTATCCCCCATTCAGCCGGCTGGTAAAACTCACGCTCACGCACAGCTCGCGCGAAAAAGCCTTGGATTTAGCCGAACCCGTTGCTCGACGCTTAAGGAGTCTTTTTTCCGAAACACCCGAGAACGTTATAGGTCCCGCTCCGGCTTTTATCCCAAAAATCAAGGGCCGGTACGTCATTCATGTTATAATTAAAGCACCAACAACCGGCCCGACCAATCCCCTTCCCCGAGAAGTTCGCGAGGTTTTATCGAAGCTCGGCCCGGCTTGGACGATAGACGTGGATCCGGATTCGCTGCTATAGGTAAAAAAATCCGAAGCACGAAACAATTAATTTCTATGAATTTCGCGAAGCGAATATCAATAAGTTTCGAAACAATTAGAAATACGAATTTCGATTTTTAAAATTTAGTTTCTAAATTTTATCATGTCACGATTAAAATTGGTAAACGATCCCAATCAAATCCTTAGGTCAAAAAATTCTGACCTGGCCTTTCCCCTTTCAAAAGAAAACATGGAACTGGTTGACCAGATGATTTTTGCCTGCAAAAAACATAAAGGAGTCGGCCTGGCCGCGCCGCAAATCGGCTACAATTTGAATTTAGCCATTATCAACCTGGGCGAGTACGAACTTCCGCCTTTTCCCATAATCAACCCAAAAATTACCTCCCGATCATTTAAAAAACATCTGATGGAGGAAGGCTGTCTTTCCCTGCCAAACCTTTACGGAATGCTTAAGCGACCGGAAAAAATCACGGTCAAATTTTATAACAGCGGAGGAAAAAAAATTAAACTCAAACTCGACGGCTTCATCGCCAAAGTTTTCCAGCACGAAATAGATCATTTAAACGGCATTTTAATTTGTGATAAGTGGGATAAAAAGACGGTGCATCGTTATGATAG
>JBBUGP010000082.1:0-1767 GCA_038077895.1 Patescibacteria group bacterium | reverse complement strand
ATGGATTTTAAACACTATAAAATTATTTTTTTCGGCAGTTCCGAATTCGCTTTGCCTGCCTTGCAGACCCTAATCAAGGACGGCTGGAATATCCGCGCTGTCGTCACCCTGCCTGACCGGCCGGCCGGACGCGAAGCCGAACTTTCAGCCACGCCGGTTAAAAAATTGGCTTTAAAAAAGAAGCTTAAGGTTCTTGAATTTTCCAATTTGCGGGACGCGAGCGTCGCCGTTGAGCTAAAAAATTTAAAAGCCGATTGCGCCGTGGTCAGCGCTTATGGTTCGATAATTCCGAAAGATATTTTAAAGCTCGCGCGGCTCGGCTTTATCAACGTCCACCCGTCGCTGCTGCCAAAATACCGCGGCCCTTCCCCTATTCAAACCGCCCTCTTAAACGGCGAGAAAAAAACCGGCGTTAGCCTGATTTTACTTGACGAACAGATGGATCACGGACCAGTTTTGGCGCAAAGCGAAATCGTGATTTTAGAGGATGACGATTATCCGTCGCTTCTTAAACGGCTCTCGGAGAATGCGGCGGAAATGCTGGCGAAACATCTGCCTCACTGGCTTTTTGGGGAAACAAAAACCGTCCGTCAGGACGAAAAAAAAGCGACTTTTACCAAAATTCTAACGCGCGACGATGGGCGGATAAAATGGAAAAATTCAGCCAGCGCGATTTTACAGCAAATTCGCGCTTTTACGCCCTGGCCGGGAAGCTGGACCTTGCTTTTTGGAGAGCGGATAAAAATTCTGGGCGCGGCGACGGCTGAAATTGCTTTGGGCCAGCCGTCGGGACATATTTATGTCAGCGCCAAAAAACTTTTTGTCAGCTGTGGCAACAAAACCGCTTTGGAAATTCTACGCCTTCAGCCGGCCGGCAAACCTGCGATGTCGGCGGAAGATTACCTTCGCGGCCATTCCGACGTCGCGGGAAAAGCTTTTCAGGATTAGATCAGTTTAAATTTCATCCCGTAGCTCTTGTGTCAAAATTATGAACATAGAAAGAAAACCTTTTAATGAATCCTATTTTACGCCTGACTCCACAGATAGGGGTGGTAGAGAACGAGGATTAGACAGTTATGAAGCCTATCTTGGATTCGTACGTGAACAACTTGAGGGTAAAGATGTCTTGGATCTAGGCTCGGGAGAAACAGAACTATTTTCCCGAGAATTAAAAGACGCTGGCGTTACTGCAAACGTTGTTTCGCTCAATCCTGATTATTCAAAAGAGCGATATCGCAAAAAAATTAATTCAATCGAAGGCTGGCAAAAAAAATCAGTTGCCGCGACTGCCCAAAGTTTACCATTTAAGGATGAAAGCTTTGATTATGTTTTCGGCAATCATTCCGTTACTGTTTTTGCCTCTCCAACGGTAACAGAATTCCATCCTGAACCTGAGGGAGCCGCGAGAATTGCAAAACAGTGGGCATTAGAGGTTGCTCGGGTATTAAAGCCTGGCGGTGAGATAAGGCTAGCTCCCATCTATATTAAAGAATACGAAACTTTTTACAAACCGCTGAAAAAGATATGGCGTGAAGCAGGCTTGGAGTTTGATGAGAACATTCAAGACATGACCCGTGGAGATATGGGGTTGGGAGACTCACATGTTATTAATGCTGAGGGTAAAAGAGTTATAGAGCCAAGAGACCCTGACGAATCCGTGGGCTTTGCAAGGCTTGTACTTAGAAAACCGTTTAAAAACATGGAGATGGATAAGTCGTAACGTAGGTTTATGTGTGATAAAAACTTGTCTAACATGGGCATATAAAA
>JBBUGP010000081.1:0-1219 GCA_038077895.1 Patescibacteria group bacterium | reverse complement strand
CATCGGCGCGCAAGGCGGCGATGTGGAAAAAACTGTAACCGCCGGAAAAGACAGCCGCGACCGAGGTATGATTATCAACTCTTCGCGTGGCATCATTTTCGCTTCCAGCGGAGAAGATTTAGCAGACGCGGCTCGCCGAGAAACACTCAAGCTCAAAAATCTCATCAACCAGTACTTGTAGGAAGGAGGTAAGGCAATGCGAGTCGTTATTGAACGAAAGGAACCATATTCCAATGAGTTTAGAATATGGCACGAGCACGGAATAATCGGCCCCATGAAGGCGAAAATACAAGTAAAAATCTTCGCCTCAAAAAAAGAGATGCTTGAAGAAGTGGACAGATTATTTCCTACCATAAAACTAAAAACGGAATAGGAGGTGAAAATTATGACCAGTCAAGAAAGGTTGGACGCATTTGGGAAAGTCGGAGCAATAATTACCGACAGCCATATTGTCTACACTTCAGGCAAGCACGGGACGGCCTATGTCGACAAAGACATGGTCTACCCACATGCCCGGCTGACAGCCAAACTCTGTTACGATATCGCCGCCAAGTTTAGCGTCGATTTCGTCATAAAGAAAATAGTGATAGACGCGGTCGTGGCGCCGGAAAAGGGAGGAATCATCCTCTCACAATGGGTGGCTTACTATTTGTCAAAGATAACCGAGAGAGAAGTCCTCGCGTTCTACGCCGAAAAAACCGAAGATGGCGGATTCGTCATCAAGCGGGGCGGGGCGGGCAAGTTTATTCCCGGCAAGAATATCCTCGTCGTGGAAGATGTCTTAACGACCGGCGGCTCGGTCAAGAAAGTGATCGAAGTGGTCAAGGCCATGGATGGCAATGTCGTCGGACTGGGCGTTCTCTGTAATCGCGGAGGAATTACACCGGCCGATGTCGCTGATCCACCCGAGCTATTCGCTCTCGTGAACGTAACGCTGGACGCGTGGGACGAAGCGGATTGCCCGATGTGCAAACAGAGTATACCCATTAATACGGATGTGGGCAAAGGCCGAGATTACCTCGCCAAAAAAGCCCAAAAACAATAAACACGCAATCAGGGTTATCGAAAGATAGCCCTATTTTTTTGTTTTAAAAAATCCCCCGAGTGGGGGACTTTTTTTAATTTTGACTTTCCGTTGTTTCGATTGGGATTTCTGGCGCGGCTTCAATCGGCTTTTCCGGCTCAACTGGCGGCATTGCTTCTTTTTGCTCCATAACGG
>JBBUGP010000080.1:0-4684 GCA_038077895.1 Patescibacteria group bacterium | reverse complement strand
CGTATGGGGAAATCAAAGAGGCGGAAGTGCCTAATCAAACTTTCGGTTTTAACGCGAAATAAAAAAAATGACAAATGGTTCGGAAGTTTCAAGCCAGCCAAGCCAGACGGAGTTTTCTCCCGCGAAAATCCTCAAGCAGGTTTTTGCAGCGGCAATCGTCTGCGCTTTGTGGGCGGTGATTTTGTGGCAGTCCCAACTCGTCGTCAGTTCCATCAGTTATGTCAATTGGGCTCTGCCGGCCGCGGGCTTGGTGCTGTTTATGCCTTTTTTGGCCCTGACCGCGATGATTTTGGAAAACCGCTTGTATTTTATCTTGATCGCGGTATTGGCCTTTGCTTACCTGTTGTTCTTTCCCATAAATTTATACGCTGTTTTGGCGATTGCCTGTTTGCTTTTTGGTTTTTGGCGGGCGTATTTTCGGGTAAAGTTCGAGATGGCCAACCATATAAAGTTCGGCGCCCACCAGATTATCCGCCGCGCCAGCAGTATGTTTATGCTGGCTTTTCTATTGGTCGTTTCTTTTAATGTTTTAGCAAATGTTTCGGAAGATCTTGCGAATGACGATTCCCGGATTTATTCCGGACTGGCAGATATGGTGACGCGCGGAGTTTTGCCGATTGTAGAAAGAAATTTGCCTGGATTCCACCGCGCGCTGACGCTGGACCAATATATCGTTAATGGTTTCGTCAACAGCATTCCGCAATATCAGGATTTGCCGCCGGAAGTTCGGGAAGGGGAACTGGCGCAAAGCCGCGAGCAGCTGCTGGCATATTTACATATTCAGGCCGTCGGCAGCGAGCCTTTGACCGATATCGCGCGTAGGGCGGTGGAAATCAAACTCGCCGAAGTTTTGCGTCCGCACGCGGCTTTTTTGCCGCTCATCTACGGTTTGGTGATTTTTTCCCTCTTAAGGATTTTGGCGTTTTTCGTGGAATGGCTGAGCTTGGCATTTGGCGCGCTGCTGTTTTGGATTTTGCGCAAGACTGAATTTCTTAAAATTACGCACACTCAGATTTTTGCCGAGCACGTGGAAATATAAAATTACATTTGACCTTTAACAATTGACCTTTGACCATCAAAAATCCCTTACTGCAAGTCAAATGTCAATAGTTAAATGTTAATTGTTCAAGAATGGCCGATTTTTACGAAATTTTAGGAGTTTCTAAGGGCGCGTCTTCCGACGAAATCAAACGCGCTTACCGCAAACTGGCCCAAGAGCACCATCCCGACAAAACCGGCGGAGCCGACGCCAAGTTTCGGGAGATTAACCAGGCCTATCAGGTTTTAGCCGACGCGGAAAAACGGCGGCAGTACGACCAGTTCGGCACGACTTTCGAACAGGCCGGCGCTGGCGGGGGCGATCCTTTTGCCGATTTCGCGCGCGGTTTTGGCGGTTTTTCCTGGCAGCAGGGCGCCGGCGAGGGGTTTGGTTTTGATTTCGGCGATATTTTTTCCGATATATTCGGCGACGGTGGCTCCGGCCGCGGCGGCGGACGGCAAAGAGGAGTCGATTTAGAGATGGTTTTAGACGTGAATTTTTTGGAAGCGGTGTTTGGCGTGGAGAAAGAGATTAGCCTGCAAAAAAAAGACGTTTGTCCGGCGTGCGAAGGCGCCGGCGCCAAGCCCGGAACAAAATTGCGGACCTGCTCCAAATGCCATGGAGCTGGGAAAATCCGGCGCGTCCAGCGGACGATTTTAGGCAACATTTCTTCGCAGGTTGCCTGCGACCTCTGCGGCGGCCGGGGCAAATTGATAGATGAAGCCTGTGAAGAATGTAAGGGCCGCGGCGTAAAACAGCAGCTGAAAACCGTGCGGGTGATGGTGCCGCCGGGTATTGACGACGAACAGCGGATTCGCTTAAGTGGCCAAGGCGAAGCGGGTTACGATGGCAGTCGGGCGGGGGATTTGTACGTGCGGATTCGCGTTGGCGCGCACCCAACCTTAAAACGGGAAGGGTTTAACATTCTCTCCGAAGTTCCGGTGAGTTTTTATCAGGCGGCGCTCGGCACGCGGGCGGAAGTGGAAACCGTGGACGGCGGTGTGGAATTAAAAATTCCGTCCGGCACCCAAAGTGGCAAGGTTTTTCGCCTGCGGGGTAAAGGCGTGCCGCATTTAAATTCGCGCGCCCGCGGCGATCATCTGGTTACGGTGCGCGTGGTTACGCCCGGCAGGCTGACAAAAAAGGAAAAAGAAATTTTGCAAAGACTGGCCGCCGAAAAAGGCGAACTGGTGGACGTGAAGAAATGGTGGGATATCGGATCATAGTTAAACAGACTTTATACTTGAAATATCAAAAATTACCGGCTTGTCCGCCGAAGCTTCCCGACCATCCGTAGCCTATGAGCGAAGGAGGTTAGCGAAGGCGGAGACGTGGAAAACACGGTCTGGGGCAAAATTAAAGAACAGTTTGAATAATTTTTTATAATTGTAGGGACAGGTCTAGACCTGTCCCTACTTACTTTTTTTATTTGACACCGGTTAATGGGCGGGTATATATTAAGGGTGGATAAAAATTAAATTGTAAATTAAAAAGAAAGGAACAATTATGTTTACCGAAAGAAGAGAGCACAAATCCAGATATGCAGATTATAGCGATCGCGAATTGCGAGACCTATATAAGGTAAAACAAGATCGAACAAGGGACCGAATTATAAAAAGGCGGGGGGGCTGAAAATCCAGCAGGCGGGGGGAGTATTTCGAGATATTAGAAAAGCGACGGATCGCGCACAAGATGAAGTAGATGAACATTTTAAAGTATTAAATGAACTAAGGGCAGAGATAGAAAGAAGAGGTTTGAAAGCCCCTACGATGGAAGATAGGGCGTTATAAACAATCGAATAGTTCTATTTTGTTTGGATTAAGCTAGCGTTTAGTGACTATGGGCGGTCCATGGTTATCAGTGCTGGTTTTTTTATACCCCTTTTACTTTGAATAAAGACCTGGTTGTCAATTTGGGCAGGCCACAAAGAAGATTAAAGAAAAAATAGGAAAAAACTGTTTTTTTGCTAAATAAAGCCGATTTATAGTTCCGGGTATTGACAAAAATTTATAGAAATGATATATTATAATGTTTTCATTGCCAAGACCGGGCAATGTTTTCAGTCTGCGTTATTTTCTCGCGGATTTCTAGATCGGTCAAATTTCAGGGAGGATTGCGATGTTTTCACGTTCACGCTCTTTCACGCTGGCAGTGCTTGCGCTGCTGGCCGCTCCAGTTTTCGCCGGACCGATTTTGTCGTTGCCCTGCGGCCCGACTTCGGTTGCCGGATGCGATTACCACTACAACACCACTTCCACAGTCACGACGGAAGGCTCCGGAAGCAGTTTTTACAGCGAGCCGGGGCGAACTCTACAGGGTCGATGGGGATATAGTAACACGGTCCTCAATGACTACGCCGAGTACGCCGGCAGTGACATCTTGTCGTGGTGGCAGGGCACTTGGGGAAACGTTTCGACCGAAACCATCTCATGGGTATGGTCGGACGATTTCCGCTACGGCTGCTGCAACCCTGACTGGTGGGAGGATTTTTATTCCGCAGGCTCCTACTACTCCCGTGGCCTGTCCGGTTGGGGCGTCGCCCTTTATTCCGACCGGATCAACGTCACCGAGACGATTTTCGGCTGGGGCAACTGGCAGGAATCGTGGAGCAACTACAACAGCCACAGCGGGGCGATGACCTGGCCCAACGGCGGCGCGGCATTCGGCAACTCAAACTGGTCAGACGGAGGCAACTCCAGCAATTATAAGTACCTGTACCAGTATACGTATCCGGACGAGTGGGGCGGCAAAACCAGCGTCCCGGAACCGGCGACGGTATGGATGCTTGCGGCTGGTCTCTTTCTGATTGCTGCGGGCAAGATCCGGCGCTGGCGCGCGTGCCTTGTACGCGCGCGCCGTTGATGTGGAAACGGCGCCGCGAGACTTTTGAGAGCGGGTTGGCTTCGGCCAACCTCGCTCTCTTTTTTCATTTTGCGGATTCGCCCAAATTTAGTATGATAAAAAGAGATTAAAAATAAAGTTGTCATTCCCGCGGACCGCGTCCTTCCGAAGCTTCGAGCGAAGGAGGAAGGCGGGAATCTGATGAGTTTCGGTCAATTTTAATTCAACCTCTCTCCAACTCTCCCCATATCTTGGGGAGAGGGGGGATCTGGATTCCGGCTCTGCGGCCGGAATGACAGGCATTTATGAAAAACAAACCGCTTTTTTACGCCACGATTTTGGCTTTAACTGCCGCCGGAATTTCCGGCGTCGCGAATTTTTTAAACAAATACGCCCTGGCCGCCCTTGGCGGGCCGATTTTTTTCACCACCCTGAAAAACGCCGCGGTTGCCATATTTTTACTGGCCTTGATTTTGGCTTTGGAAAAATGGCAAGAGATCGCCGGATTGAAAAAATCCCAATGGATAAAACTGCTGGCAGTGGGCCTCATCGGCGGCTCGTTGCCGTTTGCCCTGTTTTTCACCGGTTTGTCCCAAATTCCAGCGGTTAACGCCGCCTTGATTCATAAAACTTTGTTTTTATGGGTATTTCTTTTCGCCGCCGTTTTTTTGCAGGAAAAAATGTCGCGTTTGCAATGGCTAGGAGTGCTGGCATTTTTTTCGGCCAATATTTTGGTCGGCGGATTTAAAGGCTTTCAGGCCAGCCGCGGTGAACTTTTGGTTTTGATGGCGACGATATTATGGG
>JBBUGP010000079.1:0-4586 GCA_038077895.1 Patescibacteria group bacterium | reverse complement strand
GTCTAAATCAAAAAAACTATCGTCGCCACACCGACCAGAATCATAAAACCGGTTACCGCCCAGCCAAAAAATTTGGCGGGCCCGCGGTTGGCGCGGCTGCCCATGATTTTTTTATCACCGCTGATAAGCATTATCAAAACCAGCACCAAGGGCGCGACTAGGCCGTTTAACACCGCCGCGTAAATTAAGGCTTTAATCGGGTCGAGACCAAGAAAGTTCGTCAGCAGGCCAACGACAGTGGCGATGATAATGATGCCGTAAAACGCCCGCGCGCCGGCCAATTTGCGCCACAGGCCTTCCTTCCAGCCGAAACTTTCGGAAATCGCGTATGCGGCCGAACCGGCCAATACCGGCACCGCCAAAAGCCCGACGCCGATTATGCCGACCGCGAAAAACAAATACGACAGATCGCCGGCGAACGGCCGCAGGGCCGCGGCCGCCTGTTCGGCGGTTTGGATGTCGGTGATGCCGTTTTTAAAAAGCACGCCGGCGCAGGTGGCAATGATAAAAAACATCACCAAATTGGAAAAAAACATTCCCGACCAGACGTCAATCCGCATTTTTTTAATCTCCTGGTTCGTGGCCGCTTGCCGCGCCGCGATCGTTGTCCGGCCTTCAGCGATTTCTTCCTCAACCTCCTGCGAAGTCTGCCAAAAAAACAAATACGGGGAAATCGTGGTGCCTAAAATTCCGCAAACCAGAAATATCTGCTCGCGCGAAAAGGTCAGGGAAGGAAAAATTCCCTGCCGGATAACCGCGCTCCAGTTTAAATCGGCGCTTAGAGCCGAAAAAATATAGGCCAGCAAAACCAAGGCCAGCCATTTCAGATATTTGGAATAAATTTTATAGGGAACGAAGATTTGTAAAATTACGCTGGCGGCCGCGAAAATTATCACCAAAAAAGCAAAGGGCAAACCTGGCAATAAAAGTTGAGTGGCTTTGGCCATCGCTCCCAAATCGGCGCCGAGGTTGAAAGTGTTGGCGACAAATAACAACACCGCGCAGGCAAATAGCACGGGAGCCGGAAAATAGCGGCGGATGTTGGCCGCCAAGCCGCGGCCGGTTACCAAGCCAATGCGGGCGCAGGCTTCCTGCACCACCGCCATTAAAGGAAAGGTAAACGCCGAAAGCCATAACAGCTGGTTGCCGTATTGCGCGCCGGTTTGCGAATAGGTGGCGATGCCGGAAGGGTCGTCGTCAGCCGCGCCCGTGGTTAAGCCCGGGCCTAAAATCCGCCAATACGCGCCCAGTTTTTTGACCGGCGGCTGGCGTTTTAGGGTTTTGGAAACGCTTTGGGTTTCTTTGGCGGCTTTTTGCAGCGCCGCGGCCGGCGCCTCCGCGATTTTTTTTATTATGCCTTTATTCATTTAAGACTATTCTGCAATAAACCCCGCCTAGGCGGGGTTGTCAAAAAAATATCGTGATGATTTTAAGGGCAATGAATCGACTCATCATCGGCAATACACGTCCCTTCCTGAAACTCCCCGGTTTTGCCGCCCAAACAAAACGATACCTCAAAACCAGAACCGCCATTGGTTTGATTGTAGATATAGGGGTTGTTAGTGGCGTCGCAGGTGTTGGAACCCAAAGGGTTGTCGGGCGGATTGGGCGCGCCGGGCGCTTGCAGCAGTCTGTCTTGGTCGGCGTCGCAATTTCCGTTCCTCCAGCCCGGATCTGCCCCGCCCATGCACAATTGCTGAGAGTTATCTAAAACTAAATTCACGACGGGCGCGGGCGGATACTCGCCATGCTCGTTGTAATAAATAAGCAACGCGTTGACGATCCCGCGAATGTCAGCCACTCGACGGGCGTCGCGGCCGCTCTTTTTGGCGCCTTGCAGGGAAACCGCGATTGTCGCCGCCAGAATCCCGATTATACCGATAACCACCAGCAACTCCACTAGAGAAAAACCTCTGACTCCAAAACTTTTTTTCATATGATTGAATGATAAAAAATGCTTTAATCTTTTGTGTCGAGAAACAAGCCTCGTCTGTGGTTGAAATATCTAACCAAAAAAGTAGAAAGTGCCTGCGCTAAACTCACTGACAGATAAATCGAGCTTTAAAATTCGAGAGATCCGAGTCGGGATCTGGAGTTAATTCCAAAACACCGCCGGTTTTGCAACCCATATCCTCCATAAATCGCGAAGCGTCGAAATTGTCTGGATTTATGGCTACCCTGTAGACCTTGCTATTCAAGAGGTTCAAAACCAAGTCCACCGTCTGCTTGGGGGAGATCATCCCCTTAACCAAGAAAGCTTTTGCTCCCAGCTTCAGCGCTTGTTGCCTATCCTCTTCCCGGCCCAGATGGGAAAAAATTAAAACCGGAATTGAGACGGTCTCCATATTTTTCTTCAGAGCTTCGAAGAATTCAAAACCGGTCATGCTCGGCATCATAATGCCGGTAATGACCACGTCGGGTTTGTGCGCAGTTGCTATATTCAGTCCTTCCAAACCGTCCATGGCCTCCATGACTTCAAACTTGGCGGTCTTAAATACGTCCACCAAAACCCCTCTCAAAAGGTCGTCGTCGTCGACGATAAGGATCTGATAAGCTTTTATTTCCGTCATTGTCTTAAAAAATCTGTTTTGTTTCCAAGTCTTAAAGAACTACTTAAGTTGTATTATACGATAATTAAAAACTTTCTGCAAATAAAGGCCAAAAATTCGACGGTATTGACTTTTTACCCCAGTTAAGCTAAAATGATACGTTAAAGGAGGAAGCGATGGTTTATGTCGTCATCGCCTGTCATTTTCGGACCCGGACAGATTTCTGTCTAACAACTGACGCTCGGCTCTTTGCCGTCTACAGAAAGGCCAAAGAAGGTGACCGCATACTCGTTACGGGAGACGTGCCTTACGAGCATGGATGTCCAACGCTAGGCAAGCTTATGCGGGATTGGCTTGTTGCGGACGCTGGTTTACCCAAAAACACGGTTTCCGTCCTTGACGGCGGGGTTGGGACGTTCTCGGAAGCGCGCATCGCGTGCAAGCTTTTGAAGGACGAAAAAAAAATCACGGTGATTTCTTCCCCTTGGTACCACTTTGCGGGAAAACCGATCTGGCGGCGGCGGGCGCAGGAGAACGACATCGGAGTTTCTTTCATCTCCGTGCCTCACACCGGCGGGTGGCGGACATGGCTCACCTATGCCGCGATCGGGATTATCGTCCGCGTTGCCATTTGGACAGGGCTCGAAGGAACTCTTGAGCGCCGCCTCACCGCGGCGCAAACAAAGCGCAGGCTCGGCTTCACTTTCGACGGCTGCAAGTAAACCGGTCGGCAGATCTCGCCGCCCGTTTTTTTTTGCGAAAAATCATCATTTATTACCGCCGCGAAGCAAAAACTTTTTCAATAGCCAAAGCGGAAAAGCCGATTAATGAGTGAGAAAAATCAGATAACCCGTCAAGGCCAGGCTGGCGACAAACACCAGCAGAATCCGATAAGCGTGTTTATGCCCGGCCCGGTGATGAATTTCCGGGATCAAATCCGAAGCGGCGATGTAGATAAAAATTCCCGCCGCGCCGGCCAATAAATAGGCCAGATAACCTTCAAAAAAAGTCGCGGCGTAATACCCTGCCAGCACGCCGACTATTGTGCTTAGAGACGAAAGCAGGTTGACGACAATAATTTTCGACTTTGACCAGCCTTGGTCAAGCAAAATAGCGAAATCCCCGATCTCTTGAGGTATCTCATGGGCGGCGATGGCAAAAGCCGTGGCCAAGCCGACAGCGGGATTTGCCAGATAGGCCAGAACGATGACGGCGCCATCTAAAAAATTATGCAGGGTATCGCCCAACACCACCAAAAGCGGCAAAGACTCTGTGTGTTCCGCGTGGCCGGTATTGCCGGAATCGTGTTTGGGAAAATGCCTCATTAAAATACGCTCGAGCGCGAAAAACAAAGAAAACCCAACGAGCGCGGCGATAAAAACCCAATGCGGTTCAGCCACCATCTTAACGGCTTCGGGTAGTAAATCCAAAAACGCCACGGCCAAGAAAGCGCCGGCCGAAAACGAGATAAGCCAAACGATGATTTTTAGCACCGCCCGGGAACTCCACAAAACCGCAAAACCTCCGACAAGCGAAAATACACTGGCGATCAAACCATAAAGTAAGACATTTGACATATGATATTCTTTTACTTATAAATAAATCCTTTATCTGATCCAATCCCAAGGCCGCTATGCAGACGCCGTCTGCTTTCTGGAAAAATACCACGCCGCGAGCAAGGTGGTAATCGGCACGGCCAAAATTATCGTCGCGCTGCCCACCAGTGTGCGGATAATTTCTTCTCCGATAAATTCGCTGTTAAGCGTCACCCAGAGCGGCTGGTTTGGTCCGGCGTAGAATAAGATAAAAATCAAAAGCTGCGAACCCAAATAAGCCAGCACCAGCGTGTTGACAAGCGAAGTAATATGCTCGCGGCCGACGGAGAGCCCGCCGCGGTATAAATCGGCAAACGTGAAGGCGGGGTTGGCCTGCTTTAATTCTTCCACCGTCGCGGCCTGCACCGTGGTGGTGTCGTCCAAAACACCCAAAGCGCCGACAATGATTCCCGCCAGCAGCAGCCCGCGTAAATCCAAATTA
>JBBUGP010000078.1:0-2481 GCA_038077895.1 Patescibacteria group bacterium | reverse complement strand
GGTCCAAAAGCCAAAATTAACAAGGCGAAAGAAAAAACCGCGCCAAAAAAAGTCTGCTTTTTTAAAACTTCCACCTCTTGCGCTTTTAACATCCTGGCGTGATCGTGGAGATTGGCGGCCGGAGAGCCCGGCTCGTGCGCCATATGTTGATGGGGAGCGGAGGAGGAGATTGAAGGATTTTCTTCCAGTAAAATCTGGTATTTTCCAACTGAAGCGACCGCTTTTTTAACCTCGGCCATATCCGTGATTTGAGGATCGTATTCCAAAGCCGCCTCATCCGTGGCCGGCGAAACGTAAACCGATTTTAGCCCGGGGACTTTTTTTAACGCCCGGGTTAAATTCGAAGCGCAGGATGCGCAATGCATGCCGATGATGGGAAATTGTTTTTTGATGATTTGGGACATAATATTTTAGTCGACTGCGGGCGGCCGAGGCCGGCCCCTACAAAACCCTCAAATATATGATAAATTAACATTGAGACCTTTCAATTAGACACCTCTATATCTACGAGCTAAAATTCGAAATCTTATAAAGCTTAATCAATTCCGCCAGAGCCTTGGCTTCCTGGCGGTTTTTAACCAACTTGAAAGAATGCTCCTGCAAATGATTTTCCAAAATCATCAAATTAAAACCGGACAAAGATTTTTGAACCGCCGCGGTTTGCACCAGAATATCCATGCAATATTTGCCGGATTGCACCATATTCTCCAGACCCCGCAACTGACCTTGTAAGCGATGCAAACGGTTGGTCGCCTGTTTTTTAAAACGAATTTTCATAGAATTCTACACCTTTAAACTAAATATACCCCATGGGGGTATATGTGTCAAGAGGGTAAACATTATAAAAAACTAGCTTACCGGCTGATAAACGTATAAATTATCCCCGATAAAAACATTAAAACCAAAATTGCCGCGAAGAATTTCTTGGCCGGCACTTTAAATTCCGGCTCGCGGTCCCCCAGCCTTTCCGCCCGCATGCTGGCCGCGATCATGATTATCCCCTGCAAACCGCCAAATACCGCGCCCACGAACATTAAAATTCCGATAAAATTCTGCAACCCGTAAATAAACAGGATAAACGGCACGATTACGGTTAGAAGCCAGGCCTCCAGTCGCGATTTTTTCAAATCCCAAATAAAAGTCTCCTTTAAAGCTAGGGAGAGCCCCAAAAATGAAGTGGTCATGGTTATGGCCGCCAATAAATTTCCGATAATCATAACGGCCGGCCCCAAACTGCGGCCCAAACCAATGGTGGCAACCTCGGTCGTCGCAAGACCGGTAATGCCTAAGACTACCACAGTAAAAATCGTATAAATCGTCATGGGTATTAAGGCGCCAAAAACCACCGCTTTCGGCAGTTCTCGCTGTTGGCCGTTTAAGCTTAACGCCCGCATCATCTGGGGAATGGCGCCGGCTCCCAAAAAAGAAAAGAGGATAACGCCATAAGCCGGAAGCAGATCTTCCGGCCTAGAAATTAAAACAGAGTCAAACCGAAGATGCGACCAGCCTAACAAACCGATAACAATTACCACGACAGCTACCAAACAAACCAAAATTAAATCCACTTTTTCCACCAAACGCAGGCCGACATAGACAATCCCCGCGACAAGGACAAAATACCCAAGACTGAAGAAAAATTCCGAACCGCCAAAGACGGCGGACAGAACCTTGCCTTCGGCGACGATATAGGCCAGAAGCGCCCCATAGGATTCTAAAACCACCAAAGCATAAATTAGAATCCTCCATTTCCGGCCCAAGTATTTGGAAACGTAACCGGCGATCTGGTGCTGGTCTCGGGTACGCAAAACCATCTCGGCGATAATTAAAAACTGCACCAACATCAGCGACCCAATGCCCAAAATCATCATCAAACCTAGCGGCAAGCCGACTTTGGCCACCACGTAGGGAATGCTCAAAAAGCCGGCGCCGACCACGGTGCCGACCAGCAAACCGATTGCCTCAAGGATTTGCAGTTTTTTCATTGCGATACCTAATTTTGTTTCTGGCCCTTCCTGAAAACTTCTACATTTATTGTATCACAAGAACCTTGAATGTTTAAGGTTTTTATGTTAAGATTTCTCCGATATGCCGCTATCGTCCCACCCTACGGGTGGTCACCCGAAGGGTGATAATGGCCAAACAAGCCCTAAAGATAATACAAGCGTAGCAACACAGTAATATGCACTACGTATACGTTCTATGCAGCACTATAAAAAGGTGGATATATATCGGCTGCGCGGACGATCTAAAAGTTAGATTCAAACAACACCAAAATGGAGAAGTTTCATCTACTAAAGCTTATAGGCCTTACATCTTACCTTACTATGAAGCGTATAAAAGTAAGGCAGATGCGCGGGCAAGAGAATACAAATTAAAGCATCATTCACAGACAAGAGAACTTTTGTATAAGCAAATTGAAAATTCTATCGTCATGGCCCCATCGTCTAATGGTTAGGACGCCACGCTTTCAATGTGGCAATC
>JBBUGP010000077.1:1766-4412 GCA_038077895.1 Patescibacteria group bacterium | reverse complement strand
CCTCTGTTTTTTGAGAGTGGTTTTGCCCGTCATAAATTTAAACAAGTTCTACAGAAACTTTTGGCGTGCCGTCTTTTAAACTTCCAATTTGCAGCAAACGCGTGAAACCACCGGCCCGATTTTTATACTTCAACGCTAAAACTTCAAAAACTTTTCTGGCGGCATTTTTTTCAAGCCTGGCGAAAAGTATCCGCTTGTTGTTCAAATCGCCGATTTTGCCCTTGGTTATGAGCTTTTCGACTTCGGAGCGGATTAATTTGCCTCGCTTTTTCGTGGTCTGGATTTTTTCATGCAAAATTAAGGAAGAGCTCATCTGTCTTGTCAGCCTTCGGTCGAGGTTGTAGCCTTTTTTTAATTTATTTTTCTTCCGATGTCGCATATTATGAGTTTGGATACTGTCTATTTAAGGGTTGAAATGGCGGCTAGTATTTCTTTAATGGATTTCGCGCCTAAGCCTTGCATTTTAATTAAGTCGGCTTCAGTCAGTGCCTTCAGCCGCTTGGCGGCCTTGATATTATTTTTATTCAAAACGTTATAAGAGCGGCGGGAAAGGTTTAGCGACAGCAATTCGTTCTCGCCTTCGGCTTCCTCTGGCTCTTCCGCGTCGGGCGATTTTTCAGCCGTCTCAAGTTTTACCGCGTCGGGCACGGCTTGGGCGGGCTGTTCCCGCTCAAAATTTTCTCTAAACAGCAATTGAAAATGATTGACAGTAATATGGGCGGCCTGGTCGAGAGCTTCGCGTCCGGTTATGGTTCCGTCGGTGGTTATGTAGAGAGTGAGTTTGTCATAGTTAGTCATCTTTCCGACGCGCACGTTTTCGACGGTGAAATTTACGTTTCGAATCGGCGTGAACACGGAGTCGATCGCGATCATTCCGATTTCGTTTTTTTCCCCTTCGCGGGTTTCCACCGGAACGTATCCCCTGCCTTGCTCAACCGTAAGTTCGATCTCGAGTTCCGCGTTTTTTCCGTCCAAAGTCGCGATATGCAGTTCGGGATTGGCGATCTCCACCTGGTCGTTTTTCGAAATCATGGAAGCATTCACCGCTTTGTCGCCCTTGGCTTTTAGAACAAGTTTAACCGGCTCGGCGGAATGGCTTTTTAGGCAAAGCTGTTTGATGTTTAAAATGATTTCTATTACATCCTCTTTGACGTTTGGAATAGTGGAAAATTCGTGGTCAACGCCCTTGATTTTTATCGCGGTAACCGCCGCTCCGGGCAAAGAAGAAAGCAAAACTCTGCGCAGCGTGTTGCCAATAGTTGGGCCATATTCCGGATAAAGAGGTTCCAAGACAAAAATCGAACGGTTGCCCTCTTCTTCGATGAATTTGAAAGTTTTCGGCAGTGAAAGAGTTTCCATATAATTAGTGTAATGTTGAAATTGTAAAGTATAAAGTTATTAAAATGTTTTTTACTTTAAACTTTATATTTGCTACTTTAATGTTTTGTTTTTTTAGCGGGAATAATGTTCGATGATAAACTGGGTGTTAAGAATAGATTCCATGTTTTCCGGAGTCGGAAGGCTCACGACTTTGCCGAATAATTTTTCCGCTTCCAGTCGAAGCCATTCGGCGGGCTTGAATTTAGAAAGCAAAGGTTTTTGAGATTGAATATACTTACCGGCTTTCTTAGATTCTTTGACCGAAATTACATCACCGACGCGAACTTCGTAAGAAGGTATGTCGGTTTTTTTGCCGTTGACTTCGAAAAATCCGTGGGAGACAAGCTGGCGCGCCTGCGGCCGGGTTTGAGCGAATCCCAAACGAAAAACCACGTTATCGAGCCGGGTTTCAAGATACTGCAAGATTAATAAACCGGTTTCCGCGGGTTTTTTCGCAGCCTTTTCGTAATATCGGCGGAATTGCCTTTCCAAAATGCCGTAGAGCCATTTGGCTTTTTGCTTTTCCAGCATCCGCGCGCCATATCCGGACACGCGCCTTTTTATTTGCGTGTGCATTCCGGGTGGATAATTGCGCTTGGTAAAAATTTTCGCGTCTTTAGGGAAAAGCTGGGTGCCCGCGCGCCGTGATAATCTAGTTTTTGGGCCTATATGTCGTGCCATAAGTCTTGTAGCTTGTAACGTGTAGCATGTAACATAAAGCATTCAGAATCGGTATTAATGCACTATGTTACGTGTTATATGTTGCTGATTATTAAACTCTGCGAGGTTTTTTTGCTCGGACGCCGCCGTGCGGTATCGGAGTTCGGTCGCGAATGGATCGGATAATTATCCCCGAACCGGTTAAAGCTCTCACCGCCGATTCCCTGCCGGAACCGACGCCTTTTATCAGAACATCCGCTTCTTGCAAGCCGACGTCTTTCATCCGGCGGATCATTTCTTCCATGGTTCGCTGAGCCGCGTAGGGGGTAGATTTCTTCGAACCTTTAAAGCCGATCATTCCCGCCGAGCCCCAGCTAAGAACCGCGCCATCAGCATCAGTGACCGTAATAATCGTATTGTTATACGTCGAATGAATGCAGATGCGCCCTTTGGCGACGTGCTTCATCTTTTTTTTGACGGAAGGAGCGGCGGTTTTAGCCGCCTTTAACTCGTCCCCGGCAAGTGTTTTGACTTTTTGTTCACCCATAAGTCTTGTAGCTTGAAACGTGTAGCATGTAACATGGAGCCCTAAAATCGGGTATTTAT
>JBBUGP010000077.1:0-1756 GCA_038077895.1 Patescibacteria group bacterium | reverse complement strand
TTGAGTGTTGCGTGTTATATGATTTAGGTTTTTTCCGCTGATGGTTTTCTGCCGCTGCCCATCGTTCGCCTGACGTTTCCACGACGAGTTCGGGAATTGGTTTTTGTCCGCTGACCCCGAACCGGCAGTCCGCGAGAATGGCGCGAACCGCGATAAGCCCCGATCTCTTTTAAGACCTTGATATTCATCATTATTTCTTGCCGCAATTGGCCTTCCGTCTTGAAACTTTTTTCCACGTAAACGCGCAGGCGATTTTCTTCGTCTTCCGTAAGCTTCTCGGCGCGCTTGTTGGCGTCTATGTTGGTCGCGGCCAGAATTCTTTTGGCGGCCGGAAAACCGATGCCGTAAATATAGGGCAGGGCGGCTTCAATTCTTTTTTTTGGCGGGAGCGTAACTCCGGCGATACGAACCATCTTTATTACATTTAACCTTTAACATTTGACCAGTGACTTTTTTAACAAACCTATCAATCGTCAAATGTCAATTGTAAAATATTATCAGCCTTGACGCTGCTTATGCTTCGGGTTTTCGCAAATAACTCGAATAACCCCTTTTCGTCTGACGATTTTGCACTTGTCGCAAATTTTTTTAACTGAAGCTCTGACTTTCATAAATCTTGTAACTTGAAACATGTAGCATGTAACATAAAGCATCTAAAACAGGGTACCTTTGCTATATGTTGAGTGTTGCGTGTTATATGGTTTAAGACGCTTAAAAAAAAGCGCTTGGTAATACAAAGCTACCAAGGGAATTACAGCCTTTTTGTAATCCTGCCTCGGGTCAAGTCGTAAGGAGTTACCTCCATTAGCACTCGGTCTCCCGGCAAAATGCGAATGTGATAAAGACGCATTCTTCCGGCGAGATAGCCTAATATGACCTGTCCCGAGCTTATCTCGACTCGAAATTGAGCGTTAGGCAGGGTTTCAATAACCTTACCTTCCAGATCAATTACGTCCTTTTTTTCGGATAACTTCCCAAAGTCTTGTGTAGCGGCTATATTTTTTAAGCTATTTTACTAAATTGATATTCGCTTCAATATCAAAGAAATACTAGCAAAAGCGAAAAGATTTGTCAAATTTTAAAGGAAAAATTTTTATTGATATTTTTTCGCTTATTTTAGACAAAAATAGATTTATCTTGATGTTGCGTTAATTACTCCTCCACCCAAAAGCGTGTTTTTTTCATAAATCGCGCAATATTGCCCGGGCGTGGCCGCGCGCTGGGGTTCAGCGAATTCAATGACAAGATTTTTTTTGGAATATTTAAGCATAGCTTTTTGAGATTCTTGCCGATAACGGATTTTTACCGCGCATTGGAAAGGGAATTTTTTGGGTTTATCGCCGATCCAACTGACGTTTTTTATAAGAATTTTTTTTGAAAACAAGGCCGGGTTATCCGCGCCGGCGGCGACGATGAGCCGATTTCTTTTTGTGTCTTTTGCCGCAACAAAATACGTAGTACCGCCGCCGATGTTAAGCCCCTTTCTTTGGCCGATAGTGTAAAAAGGCAAGCCCTTGTGTTTGCCGATGATTTTCCCCTCAGTCGCGATGATCCGGCCGGGCCTTTCCGCGATTTTGGCTTTTAAAAATTTTTCCAGTTTTACTTCGCCGACAAAGCAAATACCCATGCTTTCGGCTTTTTCCGCGGTCGGCAAGTTGGCGGAGCGGGCAAGTTCCCGGACTTCGGGTTTGGTGATGCTTCCGAGCGGAAACAGCGAGCGCGCCAGCTGTTTTTGGTTCAGCAAGCATAAAAAATA
>JBBUGP010000076.1:0-3620 GCA_038077895.1 Patescibacteria group bacterium | reverse complement strand
TTGTGACCTCTGAAAATTTAATCATCCCAGTATATCAACTTCCAGTTTCAGACGCCTGGTGGCGACTGAGTTAGATTAACAATAATAAGGCGAATTTAAAGGAGAAAAGTAATTTTTAGCTATTTTTGGCGCCTGAACTTATGTTCTTCCGTAATCTATTTCCGAATTTTTAAAAACAAAAAGATATTCTCATTTTCCGCGAATGTCCCAGAAAGAGAGCCAGAGAAGAACATTCTGGAAGTTGTATTACTGGGTCATATCCGAATTTTAGAGAATTTCTGAACGAGATTTTTCGAGATACGCGCTGACAAAATCGTCAAGTTCTCCGTCAAAAATCTTATCTGGGTCTTTGCTTTCCAGACCCGTGCGATGGTCTTTTACGAGCTTGTAAGGGTGAATGACGTACGAACGGATTTGATTTCCCCATTCCGCGGAATGAAATTCGCCGCGGATTTTCATTTTTTCGGCTTGCCGCTTTTTTTCTTCAAAAATTTTCAGTCTGCTTTGCAGAATTTTTAAGGCCTTGGCCTTATTCTGCTGCTGGCTGCGCTCGTTTTGAATTGAAACCTTTATGCCAGTTGGAATGTGGGTGATTCTCACGGCTGAGTAAGTCGTGTTAACGGATTGCCCCCCGTGCCCGCTGGCGGTTGAAGTTTCGATTTTCAGCTCGGCGGGGTCAATTGCCGTTTCTTCGTGAAGCTTTAGTTCCGGCAGAACCTCAACCAGCGCGAACGAGGTTTCCCGGGTATGAGCAGGATTGAAAGGCGAAAGTCTGACCAGCCTGTGAACACCAGCTTCACTTTTTAAATAACCAAAAGCATAAGGGCCGTTGACCTGTAACACGACGCTTTTGATACCCGCTTCACTTCCCGCGCTTTTTTCAAGGATCTCGACGCCGTAAGCTTTTTTTTCGGCAAACCTTAAATACATTCTAAGCAGAATTTCCGCCCAGTCTTGCGCGTCGGTTCCCCCGGCGCCGGCGTGAATGGAAAACAAGCAATTATGGTCGTCGTACTTTCCCGATAACAGGGTTTTTATGCGAAATTCTAGGTATTGTTTTTTTAATTTTTTCAGCCGATTCTGGATATCGGATGACAATTTTGAATCGGATTCAATTTCTGAAAGTTTGGCCAGTTCCAGTAATTCATCCACGGAGTTTTCCAAGGCCTGCCAGCCATCGACGGTTTTTTTATATTCATCCAGTTTTTTTGCAGATTGCTGAGCGCCGGTCTGGTCCTTCCAAAAATCCGCGTTTTGCATCAAGTCAGTCAATTCAAAAATTTTCTGCTTTACTTGGGGCAGGTCAAAGATGCTCCTTCAAGCCAGCTAAGTCGGCTTTAAGATCTTCGATTTTTTTAACGAAGTTCTCCATAATTACCTTCTTATTTTAAGTTATCGGCGTCATTTTGTCCAAAGTATCAGTCTCTATTTTTTTATCCAAAACGTCTTCCGCCGCGCGTTGGCGGGCCTCGGAATCGGCTCGCGACCAAAAATAGTCTTTGTGATCTACAAATTTCATCGCTTCACCAAGCCAGGGCAGGCGCTTGAGGATAAGTTTGTGCATTTCCTGGGCTGCTCTGCGGTATTGCCAATGGCCTTGAGCAACGGTGCGTAATTCCAGCAAATGGAAAGCTTCGCGGGCGTTTATTCCTAAGCTCCAGCGGATATAATGGCCGTGTAGAACGGCATATTGGGCTAAAATCGGGTCTTCTTTGGCAATAAGTTTAAAAAGTAGGTCGGCTTGATCCACACACTCTTGCACCTTGTCGCGGAAGCCGGCCGAAATAAGGTCTTCCGGGATTTCAAACCCGATTTCCGTTGTAAAAAGCTGGCGAAGCTGGGTATTCATCCGATGGCGCATTAAATCTTTGTAAACGCCCCAATTGGTGACTAAATCGAAAGTCAGCGGGTAGCCGGTTTCCAAGCCGCGCCCCGGGCGGTCTCTGCGGTTTTTTCTTTCTCCGAAAAAAGTTTTTATCAAGGTATCTTTTTTTTGCCCTGAAAGCCGGCTGATTTTATTTTTTAAATTTTTCCAGGAGATATTACCATACGGATAAACCATCGCGGTTAATAGTCCGGTTTGTAAATCGTTTGGATTTTCTAAAAGTTCAAGCCTCGGTAGAGTGTCGGGAATTTCTGGATGCGGCGAATTGAATTCGCTTGCGGCAAGTTGGAACATGTTTTGACGTATCTCTGCTTGGTATTCGCTTCTCTTGGCGCGACGGACATATTGCGGAATAATTTCGGATGTGGCTTTAAAAGTTTTTTCTCCGATATTTTTTACTTCGGGTATGTTGGAGGTTAAAAGATGGGAGATTAAAGTTTGGTAAAACCTGCCGTTGCCAAACATCCCCACATTTGTGAGCGTGGCCAAAGGCAAGAGGGCGCGAATCGTATCGCAGGATTTTGTCCTTAAATCAGTATTATATGTGATACGGAAAGACTTAGTGGATTTTTCGTCTTTTAAATCGGAAAATTTTTCTTTTATTCCGTCGCCGTTAATATCATATTCCGCAGATTCCAAAGGCTTAAGTTTCGAGTAGTATTGCTTCATTGGCTCTACCAGCGAGGCGTAAGTTTCAAAGATGAAGTCCATTGCGGACAGATATTCATCGCCGAAACTGGCTTTCGTCAAGCTTTCGTCCTTAAGGTAACGCCATTCACCACCCCTCTCCCCTCCTTGGTAAGGAGGGGATAAAGGGGAGGTCTTCATATCATAAAAAACGTAGCGGGTTGATTGCTCGATAGGCGAGCCGCCAATTCGGCGATCCTCAATTTCTTTAGTAGCCAGCATTGAGATATTTTCAAAAGAAACGTGCGCGCCTTCAAGCTCCCCGACGCTATCATCTCCGAAAGCGATTAAAATTCGCTCGATCAGCTGGTCGGCGTGTTTGGGGTCGATTATGCCTTCTTTGATGAATTCCTTGAGCAGAACCTCGCGAAAACCGCCCGTGGCGCGCGAATAACGCGCGTAGGCGGCCCCAACCATGCCTTCCATGCCCTTAACCGCATAAACATCTTCCTCGGTGGAAGTGACGTATTTTTTTAGGATATTTTTTTCTTCGTCGGTGAACATAATGTGGTTAAAATTACAGAATTTTTTTCGCTCTTTCCCAGATTAAATCAGCGACTTTTTCTCGACTTAATATCATACTGTCTTGATAACATTCAATCAATGGATATCGAAACTTTCGGCTAATTTCCAAATAAGTTTTTTCCGCCGCGCGGAGATGCGTAAGATCCGCCTCGTGTAAATCGCGTTTAATGCCGCCGATATAGTTGCGTCTGCCTTTGCCGTCAACCAGTTTTTGCGCGACCGCCGCTGGCATATGCAAGATCAGGTTCAAGTCGGGTTTTGGAATTTTAAATAAGTCATATTCTAATTCCATCAGCCATTTGTAGAATTTTTTTCTCTGATTTAAGTTGTTGATTTTTCCGCCCTGGTGTCCCATGTTCGCGGTAACGTAGCGGTTGGAAATGACGATCGAGCCGTTTTTTAAACTTTCGGAAATCCTTTTGGCGGCGGCAAAGCGGTCGACGGCGTAGAATATGGAAGGAATATAGGGTCCGAGCTCTTTCGCCGGGCCGTACGCCCCATTAAGATATTCTTCCACCAACCC
>JBBUGP010000075.1:0-1625 GCA_038077895.1 Patescibacteria group bacterium | reverse complement strand
GGCTTCGCCAAAGACACAAAGTCTCAAAGTTGCTCTACCGGGCAGGCCGCTTTGATAATTAAATGAGGATCGATTTTTTCGCGCATAATTTAGTCCATATTAATTAACTTCCCGCCGATTTCTTCATCTGCTCAAAAACGAAGACGAATTTCGCATCTGAAGAAAATCGGTGGGAAGCTTATCCAAATTTTGTTTAGAAAAGCATCTTGCGGGAAGGCTTACTTTCTCTCCATTAATTTTTGATAAAGCCGCAGATACTGCCGCGCCGACTTGTCCCAAGAAAAATCGGCTTTCATCGCCCGTTGCTGCATTTTAAGCCAGGCTGTTTTGTTTTTTAAAATCCCGTAAGCGCGTTTCAGAGTCGAGATTAACGCGGCGGCATCGAATTTTTTGAACAAGAATCCGTAGCCGGATGGTTTGGCGCAATCAATCACGGTATCATGCAGGCCGCCGGTATCGCGGGCTAAAGGCAGAGTGCCATAACGCATGGCGATTAATTGGGTGAGTCCGCAAGGCTCGAATTTGGAAGGCATCAGAAAGACATCGCTGCCCGCGTAAATTTCGCGGGCCAGATGCGCGTCGTAGCGGGTGGTGACACCGACTTTTTTGGGATATTTTTGGGAAAGCGCATAGAGCGCCGCCGCGTATTTTTCCTCGCCCTGGCCTAAAATCACGAATTGAAAGGGCAAGTCTACCGTTTTTTCTATGGCGGAAATTATCAGTTCCAGACCCTTTTGTTCGGAAAGTCGAGTTACCACGCCCGCCAGCATTTGGGATGGATCTACCTTCAAACCCAGCTTTTTTTGCAAGCCAGTCTTGTTTAAAGCCTTTTTCTCCAAGGTTTTTAAGCTATAGGTTGAAAGAATATACGCATCGGTTTCGGGGTTAAAGTATTCGGTATCAATGCCGTTAAGGATGCCTACAAGCGTTTTTTTGTGTTTAAGCAAAGCCATGCCCAACCCCGGCTTGTCGTCTTGGCGGGTGATTTCTGACGCGTAGGTCGGCGAAACGGTATTCAGCTGGTCCGTGCACAAAATTCCAGCGGCCAAAGTGTCGTAATAGTTCGGGTTAGATTTGCTCGCGGTTAGAGCCGGAAGATATTTTGGCCCCAATCCCGCCGCTTGAAGCGAGGAAAGGTCGGTGAAATTTTGATGCTCAAGATTATGAATAGTTAAAAGCGTCTTGGTGTTGCGGAAAAATCCGTTTTGGAAAGCGCGGGAATTTATTAAGTTGCAGACATTCGCCGTCGGCCAATCGTGAGTGTGAACGATATCGGCTTGGAATTTGGCCTTTTCCAAAGCCAGAAGCGCCGCTTTGGAGAAAAACAGAAATCTCTTAGCCAGGTAATTTTTTTCTTTTTGTTCGAACCCGGTTTCGTAAATTTCTCCCTCTGAAAGCCAATAGGGCTGTTGTAAGAGGTAAACTATCGTTTTTGAGCCCGGCACGAGAGCCTGAAAAATTTCCGTTGGATAATTTCGACCTCCAAAATCAACCGGAATGGAAGCGAGCTTTTTGGCTTTTAGAAGCTCAAGCTTCACGTTTTTATAGCGGGGCACGACTATTCGGGCGTCTAGCCCGAGCGCTTGGAGTTTTTTAGGCAAGCTACCGACGACATCGGCTAATCC
>JBBUGP010000074.1:0-1305 GCA_038077895.1 Patescibacteria group bacterium | reverse complement strand
CTTCGCTACCGCTCGCAATGACAGCAAATTTTTTCTCGGCAAGAAGTCGAGATTTTTTAATTCATCAAGGTATTCCTTCGACAAGCTCAGGAAAAAATGGCTTTTATCCCTGAGCGGAGCGCAAGCGGAGTCGAAGGGCTACATAAACAATTATGGCAAAAACACGTTCACAAAAAGTTAAGACGGTAGGCGCTTTGGAGGAAGGGTTTAAGCGATCCAAACTGATTGTATTGTCCGAAATTAAAGGATTAAATGTCGCCGCGACCACCAAGTTGCGCACGGAGCTTCGCGCGGAAAAAATCGGCCATACCGTGGCTAAAATTTCTCTGGTAAAAAAGGCCTTGCGCAAAGCCGGAATTAAAACCGCGGGATTAGAGGTTCATACCCAGGCCTCCGTGACTTACAGCGAAGACGAAACCGCCGCCGCCCGGATTTTAAGGCAATTTTCCCGCGGCCATGACAGCTTAAAAATCCTTTGCGGCTATTTTAATAAAGAGCTTATTGATCAGAAAAAACTCTTGCAGCTGGCCACTATTCCTTCCCGAACCGAATTGCTTGGCCAGTTAGTCGGCGTCATTGCCGGTCCGGTAAGGGGATTGGTGACGGTGCTTTCCGGATCGCATAGGGGATTGGTACAGGTTCTTTCTCAAATTAAAAAGTCATAAAGGTCGAGGGTAGAGAATTTCTAATTTCTAATTATTCTAATTAACCTAAAAAATGTCTAATGGCTAAACGACCAATCTCCCAGTCTTTTTTTGGTTTAGTTATTGGGGTTTGTTTAGGTTAATTAGAAATTAGAATAATTAGGTCAATTTATTATCATCGTTTTTAATTAATTTATCAAAGAAATAACATTATGTCCGAAGAAACTGCGAAAAAAGAAGTTCCCGAAAAATTCAAAGCCCTGGTAGAGCAAGTTGACAAGCTTTCCGCTTTGGAACTTTCGGAACTGGTGAAAACCTTGGAAGAGCATTACGGCGTTTCCGCCGCGGCCCCGGTCGCGGTTATGGCTGGCGCGGGCGCCGGTTCAGCTGGCGCTGTCGGTCCTGCCGAGGAAAAAACCGCTTTCACGGTGGAATTGACTTCAGTCGGCGGCAATAAGATTTCCGTCATCAAAGTGGTGAAGGAAGCCGCGGGAGTTGGCTTAAAGGAAGCCAAAGATTTAGTCGAAGCAGCGCCTAAAGCGGTGAAAGAAAATCTCTCTAAGGCTGACGCGGAAGAACTAAAGAAGAAACTAGAGGAAGCGGGAGCGACGGTGACGCTAAAGTAATTTATCGTTTAAATACTCGTAGTCGTCTAGCAAAG
>JBBUGP010000073.1:0-10272 GCA_038077895.1 Patescibacteria group bacterium | reverse complement strand
TTGAAGCAGAATAGAATCAGGTAATTATCCACTCTTTTTGCGTATGTTGACTGACGAAGATGTAAAAAAACTTATCCAGGTTTTTGTCACAAAAGACGACCTGAAAGAAGCGATTGCGAACCTTGCGACCAAGGAAGATATTAATCGTCTTACCAATTCCATCGATGGGATACTTCGCAGATTGGAGATTTTGCATACGGAATTTATGTCCCTAACTAACAAAGTTAATCGGTTGGAGGAATGGATTAAAACGGTTGCGGAAAAGACCGGTGTCAAACTGTCTGCTTAAAAAAGGTAACCCCATACCATTTATGAAATATTGGCTTGCTGCGCTCGCGATTATCAGTTTTATTTCGGTGGCGGTTTTTGGTTTTGTAGCCTTGAGCAACTGCCATGGCGAGACCGGTTTGGGCTGTATTGCTTCACTGGCCGAAGGCTTGTTTTGCCCGGCCGGCGAGAATACCGTAATTTCGGCTTTATTCCACGCCAATATTTATCACGGTTTTTCCACCGCGGTTTTAAGCGCCTCGATTTTGATAGCCGCCCTGTTGCTATTGGGTTTCCTGACCTTACGATTCGGCTCTCAATTTTTTTCAACCACGCTTTTAAAATATCTGCCCGGGCAAAGCGGCGAGCTTGCTAAGCTTTCCTTTTTGGTCCGCGCGCCGCAAACAAACTGGCTTTCATTGCACGAAAAGCGCGACCCCGCCTTTTAAAATTTCAGTTTCTCTTTTCCAGTGTTTTGATTTTGGAGAAACTGAACTGTGAGGCGGTTTTAATTTACTCTAAATTCTTATGAAAAGACTAAAAAATCTAATCTTCTACGCCTTGATCTTCGCCGGCGTCATCGGCGGTTTTATGCTTTTGAGCCGGACGGGAGAATCGGACAAAACACAAGCTTCGGTTTCGGCGAGTAATACAAGCCAGATTTCGGCTTCGGAAAATTCTTACGACTTCGGGGAAATTTCCATGGCCGCGGGCAAGGTTTCCCATGTCTTCAAAGTAAAAAATCCGACCGATCAGCCCCAGACGGCGACCAAGCTATTCACTTCCTGTATGTGCACCAAAGCGCTTTTAAAAACCGCGAGCGGTGAAGTCGGCCCGTTTGGCATGCCCGGGCACGGGATTGTGCCTTCGATTTCTCAGATTATCGCGCCCGGCGAAGAGGCGACAGTAAATGTGGTTTTCGATCCGGCGGCGCACGGTCCGGCTGGGATCGGGAAGATAGAACGGCTGGTGACGCTGCAAACCAATAATGGCGCTTTACAGCTGAAGTTTCAGGCACAGGTTAAACCTTAATATCTATTTAAGACTTACACGTTTAATTCGCACTAAATAAATTGTCATTCCGAGCTTGCCGAGGAATCTGTTATTAGTAAGCGTTTCTATATACAGATCCCTCCACGGAGTTTACCCTGAGCGAAGTCGAAGGGGTCGGGATGACGTCAAACGCGTAAGTCCAGCTATTATCGAAATCTATGGACACGCAAGAACAAAATCAACATAATCACAACCGCAGCGAAGGAACTCATTCGCGAGGCGGCATAAGCAAACGGTTCTGGGGTCTTCTGGCCTTTGCCGTTATCTTGTTTTTGACTTTGGCGGTCTTAAAATACGCCAATCTGGGAAGTTCGGTTGTTTACGAAGCCAGTCGGGGCGGCACATGGCTTTTGCCGCTGGTGGTTATCGCCGCGCTAATCGACAGCATTAACCCCTGCGCGTTTTCGGTGCTGCTTTTAACCATCGCGTTTCTTTTCAGCCTGGGGAAAATGCGCGGCAGCATTCTGAAAATCGGCGCGGTTTATATTTTCGGTCTGTTTGTCGTCTATATCCTCATCGGCTTGGGTATCCTGCAGGCGCTGCACTTCTTCAATACGCCGCGCTTTATGTCCAAAGCCGCCGCGGTGCTGCTGATCGGCTTGGGGTTAATCAATCTCATCAATGAATTTTTCCCAAAATTCCCTATCAAGCTTAAAATTCCAAGTTTCGCCCATGGCCGCATGGCCGGCTTGATGGAAAAGGCGTCGCTGCCCACGGCCTTTGCTTTGGGCGGCCTAGTGGGCCTGTGCGAATTTCCCTGCACCGGCGGGCCGTACTTGATGGTGCTGGGACTGCTTCACGACGGGCAAACTTTCTGGAACGGGCTTGCTTACCTGTTGCTTTATAACCTGCTTTTCGTTCTGCCATTGGTAATAATTTTGTTGATTGCCGGCGACGAAAGCCTGCTTGCTCGCGTGCAGGTCTGGAAGAAAAGCAATTCCGGCTCGATGCACCTCTACGGCGGACTGGCGGTGATAGTTTTAGGTCTTTTGATTCTCATTCTATAATTATAGGATTTACGGTTTTGCAGAGGGCAGTCCTCTGGCAAAAACCGCTTGAAAGCGTTGATAATGTCATTAAGTTCAATCTAAATTAACACGCTGGTGCCAGAGGACTGCCCTCTGGAGCGCGAGTCCTAAATTAAGACAATTCTATGACTTCCCAACCCGATTTCCAAAAACTGGTGGAAAAAATCAAAAAATTAAAAAAAAGCGGCGGCGTTGATCTTTCCACGGAGGAAGATTTGAGCCTGGCCATAATGAATTTGGTGAGCTTGGAAGAACATTTCTTTTTCACCGCGGAAAAAACCGGCAAGGATGAATATTTTGACCTGATGTCAGAAGCGCGCGAGGTCAGAAAGAAATTGCTGGCGCGAATGATCGACAGCCACGAAGGCGAAACTTGGTGCATTACCAAGCATCTGCTGGCCGCGACCATGCGCATTATTGAAGTCGGCACCAAAGAATATTCGGACGCCAAATTGGATCGCGCCAAGGAAACTTTTGCCCTGGCTTATAAAATCTATAATCTGTTTTGGGCGCTGCGCTTGAAATTAATTGACCTCTCAAGCGTCAAAAAGATAGACGACGGAAAACTTAATATACATGATGATTCCAAGACGAGTCGGCCTTGGAAAGTGGAAGACATAATGAATAAGCTAGTTAATTGCTGCGATGAATAAAAATCACTACATTGTTTTGGGGGCAATAATTTTGCTTTTGTCGGGTTTTGGCTTGTGGTATTTTACCAAGCCGAAAATGGCCTATGCCAATATAGAGCAGTTTGCCCAATGTTTGCGCGATAAAGGCGCGGTTATGTACGGCGCGTATTGGTGCCCGCATTGCCAGCGCGAAAAGGCGGCGTTTGGGGAGGCTTTCAAGTTCGTCTCTTACGTGGAATGCACCCAAGACACCCAAAAATGCACGGACGCCGGCATTAAGGGTTATCCCACATGGATCTTCCCTGACGGCCGGCGATTTGAAGGCGAATTGGGACTTGAGGGCTTATCGAAGGAAAGCGGTTGCGTTTTGGAGGCGGTTAAATAGCCGAGGATGCCCGGAGTTTTCGCGTCTTATTTATTGAGGTATTTGTAGGGGCAAAGCTTGCTTGCCCGCTCTCGGGCGGCCGAGGCCGGCCCCTATTACATTAACGATTAAACATGATAAAAAATTTCTTTTTCCGGAAGGTGATGTTTGGGATTGTGATAGTTTGGCTGCTGGTTAACGCATTGTTCACTTTCGATTTGAGATTTGAAAAGCGGCCGTGGTTTAAAAAGTATGTGGAAGGACAGGGGAGCGGCAATGCCGTTTCTTCCTCGACCGGCGCTTTGCCGGCCGCAAGCCAACTTGCCGCCGTTGCTCCGGCGGAAGGAGTGGCTTTGCCGATTGCTTGGAGCGATATTGGAAAAAAGTTGGTGGAAAACGGAGTGATTGATATGGCCAAGCTGGAGCAAGTTTACGCGTCCCGAGGCGGAATTCCGGAAGCGGACAAGCGCTTGTTGACGGAAAGCCGCGACGGCGCGGTGGTGATGACGCCGCAGAACTCTTCATATCTGCTGAACGTTCTCTGGGCTTTGGGTCTGGGCAATAAAAATCAGATTTTGGACGCCGGACCCATGCGGGATCCCAAATACGGCGGGGCGGGTAAATTCGCTTCCACCGGCGGCTGGAGTTTGGCCAAAGGTGACGCAATGGAACATTATTCCAAGCACCGTTTTATCGCCCTTACAGGAGAGCAGCAGGCGCTGGTGGAAAAAGTTTCTAAAAATATCTTTCGCCCCTGTTGCGGCAATTCCACTTATTTTCCCGATTGCAATCATGGTATGGCGATGCTTGGGTTGCTGGAGTTAATGGCATCTACCGGTAAGAGCGAGGAAGAAATGTATCGGGTGGCTCTGCGAGTTAACGCTTATTGGTTTCCGGACACTTACGAAACCATCGCGCGTTTTTTGTCCGCGAAGGGGATAGCTTGGAAGGACGCCGATCCTAAAGAAATTTTGGGCGCGGAGTATTCCAGCGGAGCGGGTTTCCGGAAAATCCTTAGCCAGGTCGAGCCCTCCGCCGGAGGGGGAGGCGCGAGTTGCGGGGTGTAAAATATTTTTGGGAGATAACTTCCATACTTAGAAGTATGGAAGTTTTTGCTTATGAGAAAATTTGTTAGTGTAGGGACAGGTCTAGACCTGTCCCTACTATGAGCCACGACATCTTCTTTGAGTTTCGTAGTTCAAAGACAAGGATGCCCCTTGCGTTGCGCAAAGGGCATCCTTGTCGACTTGATAAATAAAAAAAGCCGCAGCCAGCGCGGCAAATGCTTGCGCCTTGCGGGCTGCGGGAAATGCACCGTTCACGATACCTATCGGGAGCTTGCGCTCCCGCGCATGGGTGTTCAGGCCGTGTTCGGGGCCGACGTGACGTCTTCGTTCTTCTCGCGGAGCAGCGCCTCGTTGATCGACGTGGCGCCATGCAGGGTAAAACGCTTGCTGTTCATTGAGGTAACCCTCCTTGGGTTTGTGGGCGGCCGAGCGGTCGCCTGTCGCGAATCCAGAGTGTCTACTGCATCTCTTTGCCCAGATTAACAGTCCAGGCTCGTAGCGAGCTAAATATACCATTGAAGCAACCAATCGTCAAGAAAAAATGTGGATAATAAGCGAAAAGGATTCACGATACGAGGATTCCCCTCGTGCTACACAAGGGGAATCCTCGTCAACCAACAACTGCTCTCGAAAAACAAGGACTGCCCTTGCAATATGCAAGGGCAGTCCTTGTTGGGTCAAGTGATTTCTTTTCGAAAATCAATGGCGTCGGAAAGCGTGAGCTCGTCGGTGTATTCCAAATCGCCGCCCACCGGAATGCCGCGAGCCAGCTTGGTCAATTTCACGCCCAAAGGTTTAAGCTGCTTTGCGATATACATTACCGTCGCGTCGCCTTCCAAGGACGGGTTCGTCGCCAAAATAATTTCCACCGTTTCTCCGCTTTCGTCCTTGATTTTTTTCACCCGCCCAATGAGTTCGGTGATTTTTAAATTTTCCGGACCGATGCCGTCGATGGGGGAAATGACGCCGCCCAAAACGTGATACAGCCCGCCAAACTTGCGGGTTTGCTCCAAAGCCAGGACGTCGAGCGGATCTTCCACCGCGCAAATCAGGCGGGGATTGCGTTTCGCGTTCGCGCAGACGGCGCAGAGCGGCGCTTCGGACATATTAAAACAAACCTCGCAGACGGTAACGCCGATTTTCAGCCGGCGGACGCTTTCGGCAAAAACGTCAAATTGCGTTTCCGGCAGTTTGTACAAATAAAAAGTCAGCCGCGAGGCGGTTTTTGGACCGATGCCGGGCAGCTTGGAAAGTTCCTCAATGACTTTTTCTATGGAATGGGGGAGAAGAGACATAATGGAAATGCAAAATGCAAAAGTCAAAGTTCAAAATAACAAACTAAGTTTGTCATCCCCGCGCTATGACTCTACATTATCCTTCTCTCCTGGCAAGGAGAGATGCCCCGAAGGGGCAGAGAGGTCGAAACGTTTCCCCTCATCCGGCCTTCGGCCACACAACTCCGCAAGGGGAGAAGGAAATAATGTACGAGCTTTTGCGGGGATCCAGGTATCCGATGCTAAAAACGTTCTCAAGCATAGATTCCCGCCGCAGCATGGAATGACATTGGTGTGTCGTTTTACATTAAGTGATTTCTTCCACCACCATGTCGCCGCTGGCAGGAGCCGCGGCGGGCCCGCCTTTGTCCAAGTTGCGGAAGCAAACGTTATCGTGATCGAAAAACAAATCCACTTCGCCGGTCGGGCCGTTGCGGTGTTTTTTTATCAGAATCTGCGCGATATTCGGTTTGCTCGAATCGCGGCCGCGGTACATGTCCTCGCGATAAATAAACATCACCACGTCGGCGTCCTGCTCGATAGAGCCGGACTCGCGCAAGTCGGCCAGCTGCGGAATTTGCGGCCGGCGTTCTTCCACTTTGCGGGAAAGTTGCGATAAAGCCAGCACCGGCACGGCAAGTTCGCGCGCCAAGGCCTTCAGCGCCCGGGAAATTTGCGAAACTTCCTGCACGCGGTTGTCGATGCTGCCGCGGGATTCCATCAGCTGCAAATAGTCAATCACGATCAAACCCAAATCGTGTTCGGCTTTTAGGCGGCGGGCTTTGGTGCGGATTTCCATAACGTTGGCCGTGGCCGAATCGTCGATAAAAATTGGCGCTTCAGAAAGCCGGCCCATAGCGTGGCCGATACGCTCAAAATCGTTGTATTCGCCGGCATCGGAAAGTTTGCCGGTGCGCATTTTCCATAAACTCACGCCGGCCTCACTCGCCAGCAGGCGGTCAACCAGCTGGTCTTTGCTCATTTCCAAAGAAAACAGGCCGACGGCGACTTTGTGTTTGACGCCTAAGTTCCTTGCAATATCCAAAGCCAGCGAAGTTTTGCCCATAGAAGGCCGAGCGGCCAAGATAATCAAGTCGGATTTTTGCAAGCCGCCCAAAAGACTGTCCAAATCTGCAAAGCCGGTGGTAACGCCGCGCAGTTTTCCCTTTTCGCGGTGGAGTTCGTCGATGCGTTCGAAAGTTTCGTGCAAAATTTCATCGATGGAAATGAAATTCTGCTTGAAATATTTTTGTGAAACAGAAAACAGCCTTTGCTCGGCCTGGTCAAGCAAAAGTTCCAAATCGTCGTCTTCCCGAAAGCCAAGGACGTTAATCTCGTTGGAGGCGTTGATGAGTTTGCGTAACGTGCCTTTACGGCGGACGATGGTGGCGTAGTGTTCTACATTGACGGCCGAAGGCACGGCGTTGACGACTTGGGTTAAATAACTTGCTCCGCCGACGGCTTCCAAAGTTTTTCGTTCCTCTAAAATATTCGTCACCGTCAAAATGTCAATCGAGCTGTTGTCTTCGTAAAGCGAAAGCATGGCGGCATAAATCATACCGTGGCGGGAATCGTAAAAATCTTCCGGCGCCAGGGTGTCGGCGATTTTAATGACCGCCTCGCGATCGAGCATTAAAGAGCCCAAAACCGATTGCTCGGCTTCGAGATTCTGCGGCGGCACCCGCACGGTTTGCAAGTTTTGGAGGATATTATCGGCCATCCCAGTATATCAACTTCCAGCGCCAGACGCCCGGTGGCGGTGGCATAATTAATCTTTATTAAGAAATTATTACCCTGAGTTATTTTTTTTTCTTCTTTTGCGTCTGGTTTAGGTTTTTCCGTTTTAGGTTAAGATTTTCGGAAGTCTAAATATGCAAAGTGGGTTTTATAAGCTTTCTAAGATATTCACTAGAGAAAAACCTTCTGGAAGTTGTATTACTGGGCATTTGTTTCTATTTATCTTAGCGATTTGTTAACTTAGTATATCAACCGCGATTTTAATATTCAAGGGCATAACTTGTGTTTATTATGGGGAAAAATAAACGGCTCATTTAGCCATTTGAGCCGTTTATACGTGAGTTTATTAGCTGTATATTTTACCCTCTCCGATATTGGAGAGGGTAGGGTGAGGTTACGAATATTGAATCATAGTTGAAATTTCTTCTCAGTTTACCGTTAAAGAGACTAGAGATAGTCATTGCGAGCCCCGACGCCCTGGTCGGGACGAAGCAATCCCGCCGCTTTTCCACGAGATTGTGTCCCTTCGGGACATCTCCCGAAGGGATGACTTCGTCGCTCGAGCTTCCTCGCAATGACAGAAGCCCTGTTTACTTCTTCCTCACTACCGGGCCTTCGGGGGTGTCGCGGACAATATAGCCGGATGATTCGATTTCCTGCCGGAGTTTGTCGGCGCCGGCGAAATTTTTGGCCAGCCGCAGATGTTCGCGCTCTTTTGCCATTTTTCTAAGTTCCGTCGGAATTTTTTTTCGCTCTGCGGCGCCGGCGAGCAAATCCAAGCCCAAAATCTCGTCGAATTTTTTTAAAGTTGCCAGCTTCAGCCCGTCCGGATTGGGTTTTTTTATCAGCCGCCAGGTTAAAGACAGCGCGCGGGGCATATCCAGGTCGTTGTTGATTTCGCGCTCGAAAGCTTTGGCGTAATCGGCGCATAAGAATTTTTTCGCAGGCCCTTCAAGTTCTGAAATTTTATCGTAAAGGTTATCCAGGGCGTTCTGGGCGGCGTCGAGGGCTTGCAGAGTAAAGTTCAACTTGCTGCGCCAATGCGCGGTGAGCGTGAAATATCGTAAAGCCAAAGGGTTGTAGCCTTTTTCGATCAAATCTTGGAGGCGGATAAAGTTGCCGGAACTTTTGGCCATCTTATTTTCTTCCATCAGCATATGTTCGCCATGCAGCCAAACGTTCGCCAAGGGTTTTTCAAAAGCCGCTTCGCTTTGGGCGATTTCGTTGGTGTGGTGCGTGCCGATATGGTCCACCCCGCCAGCGTGAATATCAAAGGGCTGTCCGAGTAGTTTTCTTGAAATCGCCGAGCATTCAAGATGCCAGCCCGGAAAACCTTCGCCCCAAGGCGAAGACCAGTGGAGAATATGATTTTTATATCGGCCGGAGAGAAAAAACCACAAAGCAAAATCCGCCGGATGTTTTTTTCCGGTGCGAGTGACCACTTCTTCCCGGCCGCCAGTCTTTTTTTCCGAAAGTTTTTGCCCCGATAGTTTGCCATAGTGGGGAAGTTTGGACGTGTCAAAATATATCGCCGAATCGTCGCGGTAAATAAATCCCTTCGCCTCAAGCAGTTTGATAATTTCAATCTGGTCGGGAACCGTCTCGGTGGCGCGGGCGATTTTTTTAGGCTTTAGGATATTCAGCAATTTTAAATCTTCAAAAAAAGCCTGCTCGTAAAACCGGGCAATCTCGAGCGGGGATTTGCCTTCGCGTTTCGCGCCGACGTCCATTTTGTCCTCGCCTTCGTCTGCGTCGGAGGTCAAATGCCCCACGTCGGTGATGTTCATCGCGTGAGTCACCTTATAGCCGTCGTATTCCAAAACCCGGCGGAGGATATCTTCAAAAATATACGTCCGCAAGTTGCCGATGTGGGCGTAATTGTAAACCGTCGGGCCGCAGGTATAAAGACGAACTTTATCGCCGCGCAACGGTTTGAAGTTTTCGATTTTGCGGGTCAAAGTGTTATATAGGTGAAGCATGGCGATATGTGTTTCTTAAGTAGCGTGCGAATTTAACTCCACCTAACCTCCTCTTTAGAAAAAGAGGAGGGACCACATTCGGGGCATTCGGATTATATTAGTGGAATTAGGATTGCTTATATTCTACCAATTTTAGGCAAAAAAAAGAAGCGAGGTATTCGCTTCAGGCCGCGTCGGCGCGGGAGCCTGCGTTAAGTTCTTTTCTGGCCGACATTCTTCTGATGAAAATCCTGACATTACTTGCCAGGCTCGCCAACCCCAGAGTCGAGGAAGCCACCAGCGTGAATTGAAAGGGTTTCAGCGTTTGGGGGAAGCCCAGCACCAAAAAAAACAACGCGAAGCAGAGCAATGCCATTTTGGCTTTTCCCAAGCGGTTGGAAGCTATCGGTCTCACCATTTTCTTGGCCAGAATCGCAAGCAGTGTGGCCAAAATATCGCCGCCGATGGTGAAGCTTACCAGTATTTTGGTCCAGAGATCAAAAAGCGGAAAGTAGGCGGCCAAAATCGGCAAGGTGAGCAGTTTGTCCGCGTGGCGGTCCAGATTGACACCTTTCAGGGCATCGGCGCTTCCGATCAGGCCGGCGTACTCGCGGGCCATCGGACCGTCGAGGGCGTCGGTGGCCGCGGCGATCAGCAAGGTCAGAAAGATGAAGAAACGGGTGCGGTACAGAAAATCCATCCGGCTCCCGTTCCAAAGCTGAGAAAGGAAAAATCCGATCAGCATTAAGCTTAAGCCGAAACGGACGAAGGTGAGCCGGTTGGGAGTAAGCCATCCGGTCTCCACCTGCTTTTTGACCCAGTCTTTTCTGACCAGCCAGTTAGCCCAACAGCTTCTTTTCCTTTCAGCAAGGTCGATCAGCCAAAAGGCCAG
>JBBUGP010000072.1:0-2181 GCA_038077895.1 Patescibacteria group bacterium | reverse complement strand
TAATCTGTAACCTGTAATCCAATATGCGTTTCGACATTATCACAATTTTTCCGGAGATATTCAAAAGTTTCGCAGGCGAGGCGTTGATCGCCCGCGCGCGGAAAAAGAAAATTATTTCCCTGCGGCCGCATAACTTACGCGACTGGACTTTGGATCGGCATAAAACCGTGGACGACCGGCCTTACGGCGGCGGCGCGGGCATGGTTTTGATGGTGGAGCCTATTCTCAAAGCCGTAAAGGCTTTGAGAATTTCCAATTTCTCCCCCTTCGGGGGATCTCCCGCAGGGAGACAATTTCCAATTTCCAAAAAAAACCAGAAAAAGACCAGTGTCGTTTTGTTTTCGGCAAAAGGGAAAAAATTCGATCAAGCCACGGCTCGCCGGTGGGCGAAACTTGACCAACTAGTTTTGATCTGCGGGCGGTATGAAGGCGTAGACGAACGGATTGCCCGATATGTTGCCGACGAGGAAATTTCCATCGGCGATTATGTTTTGTTCGGCGGCGAAGTGCCGGCAATGGTCGTCGTGGAAGCCGTAACCCGCCTGCTTCCCGGGGCGGTGGGCAAACAAAAATCTCTGGAAGACGAATCGTTTAATCAAGTTCACCCCGTTAGAGAACTCGCTCGGGGCATTAAACCTCGTGTTCGTATGGGGAAAATGCTCGCTGTGTCAAGCCACGGGGCATTCTCTAACGGGGTTAAGGGAGTGGAAAAACGGCAAATGCAAGGCTTGCTGGAATATCCGCATTATACTCGGCCGGAGAAGATTGTGATTTCCGGAAAGACGCGTTCGGTTCCCAAAGCGCTTTTGACCGGTGATCACGCCAAGGTGGAAGCCTGGCGCCGGGCGCAATCGGCGGTGATAACGAGAAAGGTGCGGCCTGATTTATTTAGAAATTAGAAATTGGAAATTAGAAATTTTTCATAATGCCCCCTCTTCCCGACAACGCGACTTTACAATTTTTAATCCTTCACGGTTATTGGATCGCCGTGCCCATCATGATCGTGGAAGGCCCGATCGCCACGGTGGTGATGGCATTTTTCGCGTCGTTCGGTTTTTTTAATCCATTTTTTGTTTTGCTGGCGGGTTTTTCATCCGACATGGTCTCGGATTCGGTTTTTTATTATATTGGTCAGTTTTTTGGCCAGCGTTTCATTCGGCGGTTCGGCCGTTATTTCGGGCTTTCGGAAAAAAATTACCATCACATAAAAAATTTTTATGACAGCCATGGAGGAAAGTCGGTTTTTTTGGCGAAGATCCTCACGGGCGTGGTGCCGCCGGTGTTCATCGTCGCCGGTTATTCGCGCATGAATTTAAAGAAATTTTATGCTTTCTCGGCTTTGGGCGGGATTATTTGGAGCGGCGGCTTGGTGGCCTTGGGTTATTATTTTGGCAGCCAGCTGGCTGGCGATTTTCGGAACGTTGGCCGGCTTTTCGGGGTAAGCGGCTTTGCGCTTTTCGGCTTGCTGGCTTTATTCGTGATTTATCGCTTTTATTTGCGAAAGATCATCGAGAGGCGTTTGCACTTGATTTCTAACGGCTCGCGGACTTATGAAGATAAAATATAATTTTAGGGGCTCGCAGGCAAGGCTGGATAAATACCTAAGCCGGCAGTTTAAAGATGTTTCGCGCAATTTTGTTCAGCGTTTAATTTTGGGCGGAAAAATAAAGGTTAACGGAAGCGCGATCAAGGACAAAAATTATCGGCTTTCTGACGGTGACGAGATCGAGGCGGATTACCAGGCACCTCGGCCGTTATCTTCTCCTGAAATTAGGCTTAAGAAAGTTTACGAGGATGATTATATTATCGTTATCGATAAACCGGCGGGTTTACTGGTGCACCCAACTCCTAGTCAAAACCGGCCCTCAGTGGCCGGCGCGCTTTTGGCGCAAGTAAAAGGCATCGCGGGAGTAGGGGAAAATCGGTTCCGCCCCGGTATTGTACATCGTTTGGACGCTGATACTTCCGGTTTGCTGGTTGTGGCTAAAAATCAAAAGGCTTTTGAATTTTTAAAAGCCGCTTTTCAATCCCGCAAGGTTGTAAAAAAATATTCAGCACTCCTTCACGGCCGGCTTTCTGCAAGTCACGGATTTATCGACAAGCCGGTGGGCAGGCGTACCGGCGAGGGAAAAATGCGAGCAGGCATCGGCCGCCCGGCTTTGACGGAATATTGGGTAAAAG
>JBBUGP010000071.1:0-2779 GCA_038077895.1 Patescibacteria group bacterium | reverse complement strand
TGCGGAAGTGATTCCCCAAATAGTTCCGCCATCGTTGATGACAGAACCGACTCGGTAACCCAAGTTCGCTTCGGTCGGTTTTGCGAGGTCAGCAGAGTTTGCCGGAACGGACTTAGCAAAATCAAAACCATGGGACTGAAACACGGCCAAGGTAGGAATCCCAGCGCGTCCAGTCGAGGTTATAAGAAAGATTGTGCCGCTCGCGTTAACGAGAGTGCCGTTCGGGTGGGCCATAGTCGCGGAATCTACGTTCGCGCCCTGGGGGTAAGAGGACAAACTGTCGTTTAAGACGTTTGACCACTTGTAACCCAAGCCCGTGAACACCGCGGCCGAGGTAAAGCCGTACTTTGTGCCGCCGTACACCAAAAAGACAGTGCCGCCATCATTGATGAGGGCGCCGTCGGCAACTTTTACATTCGCACCTTGAGGCAACGCCAAATCGGCCGAATTGGCCGGAACGAGATTACCCCATTGGTAGTTGTAAGAAAGGAAAGATGCCGGTGTCGGATAGCCCAAGCGTTGGCCGCCCATAATTTTGTACACAGTGCCTCCGGAGAGGACAACCGTGCCGTCAATGTGGGCATCCACGGCTTGTGCCGGCAGAACCATATAAACCCCGAAAGTCCACACAATAAGTGTGATTGCCAACCCAAAGGCAAGGACTTTATTCAAAGTGCTTGCAGCAAGAGGTTTATCCATTTTAAGAATTTTCTCCCTTTGTCCGATAAACTTAAAGACAAATTCATTGTTCAATTGAGACAATTAATCTGCTTAAATTTAAACGGATCGAAGGTTAATAGTATTTAGTTTTTCTAACTAGTAAGGTTAATTTTGAACTTTGCTTTTGATGCCGACCGATTATTGCCCCCTGTCGTTAATAAAACTTGGCAAGAGGAACCAAAAGCGGTTTTTTTACCTTTCTAGCTAAAACAAAGTTATATCTCGGACCAATCTGAAATCCGTATCTAAATCATTAGGACTTTCGCGCTTGCCGTCCCGCCCTGGGCGGGACGGCTTTGGCCAACTTCTTCGTTGCAGCCTCCGCTTTGGCCTCCTCGTAGGTAAACTACGCCTTCGGCCAAATGCTCGGCCGCGCCTCGAATTTGGCTCAAACGCGTAAGTCCTAATCAAGAGAAATTCTCAGTTTTTTTCTGTTTTGGCTATCCGAGAGGTTTTACTAAACATTTCAGACCGTTAGACGTGATTTATTGCCTATCGTTACAGGATAAATTGAAGTTATCCACAGGAAACCACCAATCAATCATTTTGCCCGATTTTTGAACAAAATTCATTAAAAAAAACCAAAAATCTGGTTTCTAATCGGTAAATCCCCTGTTTTTATAATAATTCTTAGGAAATGAAGTGTCAATTGAGTTATCCAGAGAATAATAAAATAAAAAATGGCTAAATTTAGCCAAAAAATATTTTCTCGGGACCTGCTCATACTGCCAGAGGGCAGTCCTCTGGCATAAACTATATTGAGAAAATCTGACAATGCCATCGGAATCACTCAAAATAACCATATGCATGCCAGAAGACTGCCCTCTGGCATGAAAGTCCTATGCTCATAGTATTACGACATAAAATCCGCTACTTTTCAAATTTTTTATAGGCCCAGCATTACTCTTAGCTTTCTAATTAAATCAGCGCCAGTGCCGGTGGAATCCACTGAAGGATTTTTTTAGGGAATTCCCAATGCCCCACCAATGGCTTCAGCGAAACCACTCACGCTGCCAAACGAACAAGCCAAAGGATTCCCGGCGGGGTTGGTGCACGGATAAATAAACGCCGCGTAGCTTCTGTCCGGATCCAATCCGTTAATGATTAAACCGCCTGGCGCCAAGCCGGAAGTGGTAAAGTCGGGGTTTTCTGGATCGCTGTTCGGATTGCTTAAATCAAACACATCCACCCGCGCGCCGATCGCGCCTCCTCCCGCGCTGGTGATTGTCACGTCGATATCGGTGTAACCAGCCTCAGCCGCGGGATCCTCCGGGTTCAAAGGATCGTTTAACAGCATAACATCCGTATTATCGAAGGAAGAAACAAAAACATAAGGATTATCGTATAGATTACTGCAGTAATCGTAGCTTGCCTGCCCCATCGGGAAAGAAGGCGAATTCTGGTGAATGGTAGCCGGGCATATCACGACGTTACCACCCGAGGTCAATCCCCGCTGCTGAAAGTAGAGCGCCGTTTCCGCTCCCCCTTCGGCCGTGGCGATCACCGCTTCGGACCGAACCTGTTCCCGCGACGTCCGAATCTCGCGGATAACCAACGCGCTGAAACTAAAGCTAATCATACTGGTGGCCGCTAGGATGAATATCGCCAATACCAAACTTATCCCCTCATTGAATTTATCGCGGGATTCACCCTGACTCAGGTTTTTCTTTAAATTGAAATTCATCATTTAAAAAATTACTGCACACAAACCAAACAATCTTCATTTTCAAGGGGAACTTTTTGCCAGAATGGCATTGCAATCTGATTAGTTCCGCAATTAACCACGGTCTTTGCGGTTTTGAAGATTATCGTGGCAAAGGGTTCCCCTTGAAATGGCAAAAGCGCGTAAATCCTGCTTTGATGAAATTATGGCCGCGGATAGTGGCGGATGCTAAAAGTATTTTGAATGGTAGCAACTGCCCGGTCTTCGGGCCGCACCCCGCTGATATTCGACTGAAGAGTAAAATTAAACGCGGTTTCCGGCTGTTTGTCTATTGCGGCGAACAAAAACGGGTCAACTTTTGGATTTATATAAAAATTCAATCGGCTTACGCTGACG
>JBBUGP010000070.1:0-3938 GCA_038077895.1 Patescibacteria group bacterium | reverse complement strand
AAAACCGTAGTGGATGTTGTCGCCGCGTAAGTTCTCCAATCAGCCCGAAGTAAAAAACCCCGATCAGCGGGGCTTTTTTATTTTTAAGGCGCTCTTGATGAAGGCGGCAAACAACGGGTGAGGGCGAAGCGGAGAAGAATTGAATTCGGCGTGAAATTGAGTTCCGACGAAAAACGGGTGAACTTTTTTTGGCAGTTCGATAATTTCCACCAAATTTCTTTGAGGGTTTAGCCCGGAAACAACCAGTCCGGATTTTTCCAAGCGGTCGCGGTAAGCGTTATTAAACTCGAATCTGTGGCGATGACGCTCTAAAACCGGCTTGCTGGTTTTATACGCGTCAAAGGTTACCGTGTTTTTTATGATTTTACAGGGATAATCCCCGAGCCGCATTGTGGCGCCGAAGTTTTTTTCGGCTATGTTCACTTTTTGTTCCGGCAGCACGTCAATGACCGGAAATTTGGTATCGCGATTGTTTTCGGTGGTGTCGGCGCCCGTCATTTTAGCGACGTTTCGGGCGAATTCGATCACGGCGAGTTGCATGCCGTAGCACAACCCAAGATAAGGGATTTTATTTTTTCTGGCGTATTCAATCGCCAAAATTTTTCCTTCAACGCCGCGAGCGCCGAAGCCGCCGGGCACGATTATGCCGTCGAATTTTGAAAGCTGCTTGGCAACCTCGGAGCGATTTTTTTCAAAGTCGTCGGCAATTATCCAAGAAATTTCCGGAACCGCGCGGTTGAACAGCGCGCCGTGTTTTACCCCTTCAATAACCGAAAGATAAACATCGCTTAAGATGGAATTACCGATGCCAAAGTATTTTCCGACAATGCCGATTTTAACGACTTTTTTTGCGTGTTTTTGGGTGTTGACCAATTGTTTCCATTGCGCCAGGTCTTTTTTGCCTGATGTCAGACTCAATTTTTTCAAAATTTGGTCGGTGAGGTTTTGACGTTCAAAATTCACCGGGACTTCGTAGATGCTTTCGACATCCGGCGCGGCTATGACTTCATCCGGATGGACATTGCAAAAAGTGGAAATTCTTTCCCTTCTGGGCTTATCTATGGTTTCGTGGGCGCGAGCTAGAATAAAATCTGGCTGTATCCCCATGCTGTTTAGAGTGCGCACCGAAGTTTGCACCGGCTTTGATTTCAGTTCGCCGAGTTTTTCCGGCTTGGGCAGGTAAGAAACGTGAATGTGCAGGACATCCTGCGGATAGCGGGATTTTAAAATCCGGTTGGATTCGTAGTAGAGCGCGTTCTGATATTCGCCCGCTGTGCCGCCGAGTTCGATAACGATAATTTGGGCGCGGGTTTTTTTTGCCACAAGCTTAATGCGCTTAATGACTTCGTCCGTGATGTGCGGGATAGCCTCGACGTCCTCGCCGCCATAAGCCAGCGCCCTTTCCTTATCAATCACGCTTTTGTAAACTTGGCCGATGGTGACGAAATTTTCTTTATTGACTTTTTCCGATAAAAAACGTTCGTAGTTGCCGATATCCTGATCGCATTCCATTCCGTCTCCGGTGACAAAAACTTCGCCATGTTCTTGCGGCCGAATGGTGCCGGCGTCGATGTTCAGGTAGTTTTCGAATTTCATGGCGGTTACGCGATAGCCGCGGGATTTTAACAACAAGGCTATGGACGAAGTGGAAATCCCTTTGCCTAAGCCCGAAATTACGCCTCCAGAGACGAAAATTAGCTTGGTATTATTTGCTTTCATTTTTTTGGATTAATTTGAATGCTGATGTTTGCCCCGTTATCGCCCTCAATCAAGAAAACCTTATGTGCGCCGACTTTCTTTATGGGAGCAGAAAGTTTTATTTGCTCGTTTTTTAAAAAAAACGAGTCGGAGGTCGAGTTTATAGCGCATAGAATATCCTCTTTCGATACACCTTCATAAAGGCGGCCCTCCGAATTTGCCGCTCGGTCGAACTCGAAAATTTTTCCCTGCAGTTTTTTTAACCACTTGCCCGCATCTTCCAGTTGTCTGGCGCGAACAGCTTTTTGGTTTTTAATATTTTGCAAAAGTTTTTTTCCTTCGCTGCTTTCGGCAGGCAGGGCCAAAGCGCGGGGAAAAAGGAAATTTCTTGCATAACCTTCACTGACGCTTATTATATCACCTTTTTGGCCGGAACCGGAAATGGATTTTAATAACAAAACTTTCATATCTTAAATTTGCAGGTGCTTTCGCGTGGCAATTGCGCTTGAAATGACCCCAAGCACGATCCCGGAAATTGCCTGTACAACAGTAATTTTCCAAAATTCATGGTTGAAATAGGAGGAAACGGACAAATCCAGTCCAAAAAATCCGCTAATCCAAGGTGTTGAGAGTTTTAAAGCCGGGTAAAAAAGGATGGTGGCGAACACTGTGGCTATGACGCCATAAAGAACGCCTTCAATTAAAAATGGGCCGCGGATGTACGAATTTGGAGCTCCAACCAGGCGCATTATTTCGATTTCTTCCTTACGGCTGAAAATGGTCAAACGCAAAGTATTGAACATCACCAGGATGGCGATCAAACCGAAAACTATCGTCGCTGAAATTCCGATGTTCCGGATACCCGCAGTTATTCTTTGCAATTTTTCTATCAAAGGCTGCGCGTCTTTGTAATCGAGATGGTTGATTAATGGCTGAAAGCGCGACCTTTCGATTTTTTGGTTGATAATCGGATATTGATTCAATTCTTTCGCGCTGATTATAAGCAATGGCAGTAAAGGATTTTCTCCCAAGGATTCAAGAGTTTGCTGAATTACCGGATCGTCTTTATGCCGCTCACGAAATACGCTTAAAGATTCTTCCGCGGAAACGTATTGAACGGAACCGACTTCTTCGTATTGGGAGAATTCGTCTTCGATTTCTTTCAGCCTTTGCTCGCTGACATCGGAATTGAAAAAAACACTGATGTCGACTCTAGACTGCAGATTTTGCGACGAGAGCGCCGCCAGCTGATTAACCACCAGAAGCGCGCTGATTACCAGCAAAGTGATTATCATCACGCTGATGGCGGCAACGGAGAGCCATTGGTTTCGCCAAAGATTTAGAAATCCGTGTTTAAAAATTCTGCCGAGTGTGATTTTAGAAAGCATTTTAGATGATTTTAGGTTTTTGGACTCATGCGCTAGAGGGCAGTCTTCGGGCACGGGCACGGTTTATGCCAGAGGACTGCCCTCTAGCAATAAACGCATAACTCCCCGTTATATAATTTACAACGAATACTTCCCCAAGGCTTGGTCGCGGGTAATTTGGCCCGCCTCTAAAGTCACGACGCGCTTATTGATTTTATTCACCAGCTGCGCGGCGTGAGTGGCTAAAAGCACGGTCGTGCCGAATTGGTTGATTTTTAAAAGCAGTTCGACGATCCCTTCGGCGTTATAGTCGTCGAGATTGCCGGTCGGTTCGTCGGCGATTAAAAGCACGGGCCGGTGGGCTAACGCGCGAGCGATGGCGACGCGTTGTTTTTCCCCGCCGGAAAGTTGGTTAGGGAAAGAATTGATTTTGTCTTTTAACCCGACCAAATCCAGAATTTTCGGCACGTCTCTTTCGATCGTGCTGTCGTCTACGCCGTTTACTTCCATAGCGAAAGAAACGTTTTCGGCCGCGGTTCTGGCAGGCAACAGTTTGATGTCCTGATACACCACGCCGATTTTTCTGCGAAGATAATAAGCATCGGAGGACCGGATTTTGGTGATATCCTGCTCTTCGATTAGAATCTGTCCTTCGTCTGGGCGCTGTTCTAAGGTGATCAGGCCTAAAAGCGTTGATTTTCCGGCACCGCTTTTCCCGACAAGCGAAATAAATTCGCCTTTCTGGATTTCCAAATTGATCTTATCCAAGGCGATAACCTGCCCATTATTATATTTTTTTGTGACCTCTGAAAATTTAATCATCCCAGTATATCAACTTCCAGTTTCAGACGCATGGTGGCGACTGAGTTAGAT
>JBBUGP010000069.1:0-4940 GCA_038077895.1 Patescibacteria group bacterium | reverse complement strand
TTTATGAAAATCCAAAGGCTGAAAACCACGAATTTTAGAAACCTGCCCGATCTTGACTTAGAGATAAGCCAGGATTTTGTGGTTTTGGTGGGCGGCAACGCCGTGGGAAAAACCAATCTTTTGGAAAGCATTTATTACGCCTCAACCCTACAGGCTTTTTCTCCGCGCAAGTCTTGGGAGATGATCAAATGGGGGAGCGACCATTTCCGCCTGGCTCTGGAGGTGGAAGGAAAAAAGCTGGAATACTATTACGGCCAAAAAGATGAAAAAAAATATTTGCGATCCCAAAGCATTAACGGAGTAAGGAAGAAAGCCGGAGAGATGACCGGCATGTTGACGAGTGTGGCCTTCCTACCGCAAGACTTAAACCTTTTCCAACTCGGTCCTTCCATCCGCCGGGATTATCTTGACGGGATTTTACTGCAGACCGAGCGGACTTACGAGAAATTGCTTTCGGAGTTTGATAAAGTGCTTTCGCAGCGCAACGAACTGTTGCGGCGAATCAACGCTGGCGGAGCGTCAGTTGACGAGTTGGATTTTTGGGACGCGCAATTAGTCGAGCATTCCTTTAACATTATTTCTTTCCGGCGCCAGTTGATCGAATCTTTGAATAAGGATTTACCCGCGGTTTACAAAGATCTTACCGGATCGGTTTTGGGGTTTTCCTTAAGATATCAGTCGCCGTTTCCAGAAGAGGAGGCCAGCCGCCAGAAACTGGTCGAGCTGGTGTCGCGCCGCCGCCGTTTTGATGTGGCCGCCCAACAAACCTCGGTGGGCCCGCATCGCGACGACTGGCAGGTTTTAGACGGCGAAGGCCGCAACTTGGCGCGCCTGCTTTCCCGCGGTGAACAGCGCAGCGTGATTATTGCCTTAAAAATTCAGGAATTGCTTTTTTTGGAAGCCATGCTCGGCCGCCAGCCGATAGTTTTGCTTGACGAACTTTTAGCCGAACTGGACGAGACCCGGCAACAATATGTTTTGAAAGGTTTGCCGGCGGAAACACAAAAGTTTTTTACCACCACGGATATAAAAGAGGTGCCGAAAATTTTGTTGAAAAACGCGCTGGTCATCGAGCTCAAGCCCTAGGCACACCCATCTTCAAATCTACGAATAAGAGCAAATCTACAAATGGCTACGGATAATTCTTCCTGAATATTTGTAGACATCCGTAGATTTGTTCATATTTGTAGATTAGAAGCGTTTATGGAATCTTTAAAGTCCCTAATCAAACGGAAAAAAAAACAGACCGGGTTAAAGCGGCCGCTGGAAATTTACGAACTCTTTGAGGAATGGAACCGGAGGAGCGCGGAAATTTTTGGACATAAAAAAATCCGCTGCCACCCTAAGGTGCTGCGCGGAAAAACCCTGATCGTGGCCGTGGAGGGCGCGCCGCAGGCTTCCGAACTGCAGCTGCGGCAGGGCCAGATTATAAAAAAAATCAACGCCCACTTTGAGCGTCCGATGGTCGAACGAATCGTTTTCAAGCTGTGATTTAAATAGACCTCTTGCGTTTGTTTCCCTCTCCGCTATCGGAGAGGGATTAAGAGTGAGGTTTGGAACGTCAAACTTGAGAAATTATCCCTTACCTCATCCCAACCTTCTCCCATATGGGAGAAGGAGTTAGAAAGCGAAACGAGAAAGTCCTATTGAACAAGGTTTAAAAAGCCCAAGATCATTTTTTCGGCTGAGAATCTTTGGATCACAGCGGTTTTAGCCAGCTTTACAACCTCAGTCCTCGCGGTGGGATTATCGCGCAGGAATTTTATTTTTTTAGCCAGCTCCTCAACATTTCCCGGCTCAAAAAGCAAGCCGGTTTTTTTGTGCTCGATAATTTCCCCAGTGGCGCCGATGCGGGAAGCGATAACCGGCACCCCGGCCGTCATCGCCTCAATTATCACCAGCCCGAAAGATTCGGCTTCCACTGATGGGACGACCAAGCAATTAATCTGAGAAAAAAAATCTCGCTTGTTGGAAATCTCGCCTAAAAATTTTACCCGATCGTCTAGGTCAAGCTTCTCCGCCAGCTTTTTTAGAGCCTGTTCTTCCGGTCCGGCGCCGGCTATTACCGCCGGATTATCTATAGTCGCAATGGTTTTCAGCAATACATCCACTCCTTTTTCTTTCGTCAGGCGGCCAAGATAACCAATAACAAACTTTCTTGCTTTATCGTCATCCCGAGCGTTAGCGAAGGATCTTTTAAGATTCTTCTCCGCCACTGGCGGATCAGAATGACGGAGAGAGATGCCCGGATAAATTACGGTAATATTATCCACCGGCACGCCGGCTTGGATAAGTTGGTTGCGCAAAAAATACGAAGGCGCGACAATTTTGGCGTCTTTTGATTGTAAGCGATACCAAAACAAAAAAGGGTTTTTATAAAGCCAGCGGCCGAGGCGGGTATGTTCAATCCAGAGGCTTTTCTTTCCCAGCATTTTAGCCATCGGCGTGGCCAGCAGTTTGTCGGCAAGAGTGGTGGAGATTACCGCGGCTGGCTCGATTTTATTTATCCAAAAAGACAGGACAAAAAACCCTATTAAAGAGGTTAGGGGAAAAAGCAGCAACGCGATTTTAGAGGTCGGCTCCCAGCCGATCCAGGATTTTTTGGCTGGCAGGCCGGACTTGGCGAAAGCGTTAACCAAGCGCCGGTCATTGGAGAGTAAAAAAACTTCGTGGCCGCGTTCGCGCAGGCCCGAAGCTAAAGCCAAGGCTTGAGTTTCGGCCCCGCCCCAGGCGGGCTTAAGCGGAAAGCGCAAGAACAAGATTTTCATAGCGATGATTCAAGATGACTCAAGGGCAGTCCTTGCAACTGCAAGGACTGCCCTTGAGTAAATACGGTTTAACTTTCGGGATTGATGGCGCCAGGCGTCTCGGCGGTTTGATTTCGGGCGCGCAGGATTTCTCGCAAGAACCCCCGCGGAATAGCCCGTAAGAAATATAAAACAAAAAGATAGATGGCAAGACCGGCGCACGCTTCCAAAATCCACTGGAATTGCAAAAAATTATAAAAAATTGTCATGGGTACGGCCGCGGCCAGCGCCCGGCCGAGCAAAGTAAAAGACGGGTAAAAGCCGGCCGCTTTTGAGGTTAGAAAATAGGCAAAAGCGCAGACTACAAGCTCAACGCTTACCGTTGCCGCGGCCGCGCCAAAGTAACTGTAGGCCGGAATAAGAAGGAAATATAAGGGCAGGCCGACAACGGCGCCGAGCAGGTAACCCCAAACCATCTTTTTTTGGGAATTTAAAGCCACCACCGTGTAGCCCAAAAGGTTGCCGACATAGATGATCGCCGTGGCAAAAATTAAAATTTGCAAAACCCGGTCGGCGTCGGGGTAAATTTCCCCGCCCACCAAATTAACAATCGGCCGGGCGAAGAAATAGGCCACCGCAACCATCGGGACGATAACCAGTAAGATGGCGTCCAATGATTTTTGCAGGTAAAGACGGTATTTATCCCATTGGTTGAAAGCGTAGCGAGCCAAAAATGGCATAATTAAACCGGCGAACATGGCCGGGAAAGCCAGCAAGACCTCCAGGAATTTGTAAGACAGACCATAAGTGCCGACGTCTTGGGCGGGCTTGAGTACCGAAAGAATTAAGGTATCGGCTTTGAAATAAATTAAATTGAGCACCACGGAAAAAGCCAGCGGCCAGGATTTGGACAAAATGGATTTCCAAAAACCCCAGTCGAATTGCAGGCGAAAAGGGATGTGCCGACGGGCTAGATACAAAGAAATAAAAAAGTGGGCCGCGTTGGCTAAGGCCAGCGACCAGATAAAATAAATCAAATCCAAGCGCCAGAAAACAAACAACAAGGTTGAGGCCAGCATCACCAAACGCTGAACAATTTCGGAGGCGACGAGTTGGTAAAAAATTAAATGTTTTTGAAACACCCCCACCAGCACTTGCGTGCCGGAAACAAAAGAGAAGGCCAGAATGCCGACAAACATCGAATTTTTTACAGCCGCGGAATAGGGAAAAAGTAAAGCGGCAAAGGCCCCAATGGTCAAAACCGAAACTACGGTAATAAAACGCAGGGAAAAAATATTGCCTAAAATTTTCTTTTCATCCGCGCCCGGTACGGAAATTTCTTTGGTGGCGACAAGATACAGGCCCAAATCGGCGAGGATGCCGACAAAACCCATATAGGCCACAACCGTGGTGTATTCGCCAAAACCCACCTGCCCCAAATAGGGTGTGAGATAGGCGATAGTGATTAATCCTAAAAGGGCGGAAACGATTTTTCCGGCGCTTTGCAAAATCGTGTTGTAGAAAATTTTGCGAACGCTCATAAAGATAGTTTAGCAGAAAACATCAAGGGAATTAACCCCCTCCTCTTTTTTAAAGAGGAGGGTGGGAGGAGTTAAATTTGGCCAGGTTTTGAATTTAACTCACCCTCACCCTCTCTTTAGAAAAAGAGAGGGAAATAAAAAAAGACCCGAAGGTCGGGTCAGACACCTGCAACTTGAATGCTTCCGTCGGAATAACCGGCACATCGGAGTCCCGATGGGTTTGCGAAGGCTTCCTCGCCCAGACTTGATGCGACACCCCAATGGTTGAGGATGCGGAGCAAATCGAATTGATACAACTTACTCTTAGCGAGCAGATCCTCGAGCGATCCGCGTTGTTCACCCGGCAGGATTTTCTGAAGCATCCGAACCGCTTCGTTAACCTCAATTCGGTTTTCTGAATGCGCCCGCGCTGCCCCTGCGTAGTATAGTGCCCACCCTCGGGCGAGGAGCTGGTCGAGAAACACCACGCGGTCGATCTGGACACGGCGTACCAGAGTTCCGGTGACGTTATGGAAGGTGACGATCATAGCTTGCCTCCTTTTAGATTCGGTAGGAAATTCATTATCATGTCAGATTACTCCCCAGCGGTAATATTGTCAAAGTAAGATTGTATGAGGGTGTTGTAGACCCTGTTAAGACGAGGCGGTCTTGG
>JBBUGP010000068.1:0-4690 GCA_038077895.1 Patescibacteria group bacterium | reverse complement strand
AAAAATAATGGTCAGACGCAGGCGAAGAAAATACTATTACAACAATCCGCCCCGGCCGCGACAGGGCGCTTATTATCAAGACCCTTACGAGCCGATTGGTTTGGACTTGGCGCCGGACACCAAGCGCGGCATCGCCATTGTTTTGTTTTTGGTGATTGCCGTAATTTCGGGCTTGGGCATTTTGGAGATGGGCGGCAGTTTTGGCCAGCTGATCACCAAAATTTTAAAAATGCTTTTCGGCTCGGCGGCTTTTGCAGCGCCCTTAATCTTTTTTGGCGTCAGCGTGTCGCTGTTTTTGGGTTCCCGGCTGGTTCGGCGCGCGCCAAAAGAAGAGGCGGAAGAGCAAAAACAGACAACTTTCACCCGAACTTACCTGGGCGCAACGCTGTTTGTGCTGGCCTTAACCGGCACTTTGCATCTGTTTGAAATCCGCAAAGGCGCGGCCACGGCTTTTGATTTGGTAAAAGAAGGCCTGGGCGGCGGTTACTTGGGCGTGTTTACCAGTTTTCCCCTGCATCAGTTGATGGGCTTTGAAGCGGCTCTAGTGGTTTTAATCGCCCTGCTTTTAATTTCTTTATTGGTGGCTTTTGACATGAGCCTGCATGAAATTTTCCGGTTGTTGCTCCGTTTGTTTTCCATCTTGAAAAAACCAAAAGGAGAAAAGGATGTTTCGGCCAAACCCGAACCGATTAAAATCAACACAATGCAGGATGCCGGCTTTGCCGTCAAAACGCTTCCAAAAAGGCCGCTGAATTTGGCCGATTTGGACGAAGAAATTGAGGAGGAAATGTTTTCCGGCCGAGCGAAAAAAGAAGAGGAGAAGCCGGTTGAAAACGTCACGCCGACGAAATTAAAGAAAGGCAACTGGAAATTGCCGCCGACGGATATTTTGGAGCCGAGCGTTAACGATGTGCAGAGCGGCAATATTGAAGCGCATTTAAAAATTATCAAAAAGACCCTGGCCGATTTCGGCATCACCGTGGAAATGGGCGAGGTCAACGTCGGCCCGACCGTGACGCAATTTACTTTTCGGCCGGCGGTGGGCGTACGGTTGGCGCAGATCATCGCGCGGCAGGACGACTTGGCGCTGGCTTTAGCCGCGCCTTCAATCCGCATTGAGGCGCCGATTCCCGGACGCTCTTTAGTCGGCGTCGAGGTGCCAAACCGCAACACCTCGCTGGTTTGTTTGAGGGAGCTGATTGAATCCGAACAATTTACCACGCATTCCTCCAGTCTGGCCTTTGTTTTGGGACGCGACGTGGCCGGGCACCCAATGATCGCCGATTTGGAAAAAATGCCGCACTTGCTGGTGGCCGGATCCACCGGTTCGGGCAAAACCGTCTGTTTAAACACCATCTTAACCAGCTTTCTTTATCGCAATTCCCCCTCCGAGCTGCGCTTTATCGTCATCGATCCAAAAAGGGTCGACCTGACTTTATACAGCGGCATTCCGCATTTGCTGACGCCGGTCGTGACCGACCACAAGCAGGCGGTGAACGCGCTGAAGTGGTCGGTGGCCGAAATGGACCGCCGCTACACCCTGCTTTCCGAATCGGGCAAGCGCAATATTCAGGAATACAACGCCGGCAACGAAAATCCTTTGCCGTTTTTGGTGATTATTGTGGACGAACTGGCGCAACTGATGAGCATAGCTAAAAACGACGTCGAAACCACCATCGTGCGGCTGGCCCAGATGTCGCGGGCGGTGGGGTTGCACCTGATTTTGGCCACCCAGCGGCCGTCGGTGGACGTGATTACCGGCTTGATCAAGGCCAATATCGCTTCCCGCATCGCCTTTATGGTGGCAAGCCAGGTGGATTCGCGCACGATTTTGGACATGGCCGGCGCGGAAAATTTGCTCGGTCGCGGCGACATGTTGTATATGGCGGCCGATCTGCCGATGCCCAAACGCATCCAGTCGGCGTTTATTTCCACCAAGGAGCTGCAAAAGGTTTTGAATTTCTTGAAGGATCAGGCCGGCCCGGTGGAATACGAGCAGGAAATTATAAATAAAGTTAATAAAGCCGCAGGCTCCGGAGGCGGAGACGACGACGAAGCCGACGACGATATGATTAACGCGGCGATCGAGGAAATTCGGCGCGCGCGCAAAGCCAGCGCCTCGCTTTTACAACGGCGTTTGAGCGTGGGTTACGCCCGGGCCGCGCGGATTTTGGATATTTTGGAACAGCGCGGAATGATCGGTCCGCCCGATGGCGCCAAGCCGCGGGAGGTTTATATTGAAAGCGAAGATGACGGATTCGATAGGTAGGGTTTAGGGATTCTTTACTTCTCCCGTTTGGGAGAAGATGGTCTCGAGCTTGTCGAGAGGCCAGATGAGGTAGGGGATGTAGCAACCCAACAAAACCGTCTCCGCTGTCGACACATTCGTAACCTCACCTTTTATTCCTCTCCGAAATCGGAGAGGAAAAGTAAACAAAGGTCAGTAAATGAATAATTTTTTGCCCTTGATTCTTCAGGGCTTTTTTGATAATATAAGAAATCATCAAGGAGGAAGGAAGATGGATTGGTTCATCTGGTTTTTGGCAGGGCATCTAAGGGCTAAGGTATGGTTGCTATTAGCTGCGTTTGTCATTTCGTATTGGCTCGGCCGGTGGGAAGGGCAGTCGATGTGCGCGGGGAAGTAGGCCAGTATGGGATCTTCCAGCGTGCAGCTTTTCAACGCCGAGGGCCATCTGACTGAAGATGGCATGCTCGCACTTGTTGAAGGTGACAAGTATTTCAGCCTCGCGCAGATGGATCGCTTCAGAAAACACACCAAAGAGTGTAAATCGTGCCAGCAACGCTGGGAAGATTTTTGCTTCAAGTGGTGCTCGTAAGCCGGCCATGTCGCCGTTTATGAACGTTTTACCGCGCAAGCGGTTTTTTTGTTACCTTTTTATCAATAAAAAAACGGTCGGGATTCCGACCGTCACAAATTCTCGTGGAAAGAAAAGAGGATGTTCAAAACCAGGCTGGCTGATCGAACAGCGTCAAGCCTTGCCGGCGGTGCAGCTCGATTCTTTGTTCGTGCCGATGGCTTGCCGCTTGCAGAACTGCCGCTAATTCCTTTTTGGCTATGGGAAGCGGCCGCGACTCCGACCCCCGAATAGCTTCCGTCCCCAAACCTTGCGGCCGCCAGCCCAGCGCCCATTTTTTTGCCACCCACGCCTGCGCGCAAGGATCACGCCCATGGGTCGGGTCGGCCAGTAATGGCCGGAACACCAGTTCGGATCCCTTGTCATCTCGATGCAGCACCAGACTCAGATCACGGACCTTCCCGTCCCCGTTTTTGTATTCCACCTCCGTCAGTTCGGGTTCGCCCGCCCAGAAGGCGGTGCAGGCCTGGTTGGCCGCTTCAATCAACTCCTGAAGGGCAGCCGCGGTCGGAAACTCCTCTGTCGGAACCACATCTTGCCAAGCGCGCCGCTCGACCATCTGATACATGCCCCCGCCCACGCCTTCTCCCACGGTCGCGAACATATCCGGGCCGGTTGGCATTTTCAGCAAGAAGTACTGTCGTGTCGCGGCTCCCGCCAGAAATGTTTCCTCCGTGTCGTTCCAGAGCATTGGTTTTTGAAGCGTCTCCGCCCGCAGGCCAGCAAGGCCTTCGAAGTAGATCAACGGAAGTTCTCTGTTGTACTCCTGCGCGTGCAGGTCGCTCAGGTTGATTGACATCCGGGGCCCGGAGCCTGGCTTCATCACAAATAGTGACCATTCCTTGGGGAGATATCCGCACGGGCATGCTTCGTCCCGCGACGGAACCTCCTTGATTTTCAGCCACAGAAAGACTGCCCAGAGCGGTCCTGACATGAGCTTGAGTTGAAGCAGGGTTTGCGAGCAATACTGCTCCTTCGAACCTCTTTCAGACATCTTGCCTCCTTTTAGCCACCGCCGATTGAAACCTTCACCGACAGAAAGCAGACTATCAAACCGGGTGATAATCTAGTTTTTATAGGTGAATGGGATGATGCGGTTAATATTGAATTATTATCAAGTTAGGATATTTTGTCAAGAATTTAGGTTTTTTAAGACTATTTTTTGTTACCTTTTGCCCGCTGGTTCGTAGTAGTTAATGAGTAAGGTTTTTATCACTCTTTAAAGATTGCTCTTTAAAATCAATAGCTTTACCCCTCACCTGGCCTTCGGCCATCCTCTCCCGCAAGGGGAGAGGAAAAATTAAACCTTCAAAAAAATCCAATAAAAATGTATGATAAAAATAATGCTGCGGTTAGTCACCCTTCCCTAACCCTCACCTGTCCCTGCGGGACACCCTCTCCCGCTATCGCGGGAGAGGGAAACAGGGAAGGGAGCGTTTGCCTCCCCATCAAGGGGAGGGAAGAAGAGGGAATCGCGCAGAACTTGATATATAACGCGCGGCAAAACATGGAAAATTCTGAAAGCGAGCTGATTATCGCTTGCCAAAAAGGAGAATTAGAAAATTTTGGCCAGCTTTACGACCAATATATAGATAAAATCTATCGTTTTATCTATTACCGAACGCGTCATAAAGAAACGGCCGAAGATTTAACCGCCCAGACCTTTCAGAAAGCCTTGGAAGGAGTGTGCGGTTACAATGCCGGTCGTGGCCGGTTTTCCTCCTGGCTTTATCAAATCGCCAGAAATTAGGTAACCGACTATTTTCGTAAATCTAGGCCCGTGGAAGATTTAAGCAATGTTTCCGAGCCGGTCG
>JBBUGP010000067.1:0-10311 GCA_038077895.1 Patescibacteria group bacterium | reverse complement strand
TTGGCTTTGGCGGCGATTTTAGGCGGCGGAGCTGCAGCGCTGATCCAAACGCGCCGGGCTAATATCAGATCAGATTTTCCAACGCGTCCCAATCCTTTTTCGGGCTGGAAAATTTATCAAAACGAAGAATCGGGTTTTGTGTTTAAATATCCGAGCAAAATTACTCTAAACGAAAACGCGGGTCAGGTGATTTTAAACCATAATATTCCTTATGAAAATCACGGTGATTGCGATATGAAAGGGGACGAAACGACCTATCCAACTCTCAATGATTTTAACGTTACGTTTGCGATAGTCGACAAATCGCTTTCGGAAACGGTTCGCGAAATGTCGTCGTATATTCCCGAGGAAAATTTTGACGCCGACGGTAATTTAAAAGCCAGTCCAGGATTTATAGATGAATATCAAAACGGGAACTTAAAAGGTTTCAGTATTTACGAAGGAGTTGAAGGCTGTGGGTGGGTCATATATTATTTTCCGGACGGGATCGGAAAAACTTTGGTGATCAAAAAAGATATGGTGCAAATGCTTTCCTCGGTGATCGCAAAAGAAGCCATGGATAAAGTTTTGGCAGTTCCGGGTGTCATAAGTCAAGATGAATCGGAGAAAATTTTCCGGCAAACGCTTTCGTCTTTCAAATTATTTCACCCGCAAAATCAAGATGATTCTAATATTGATTCTGGTGTTATTGATACCTATAATTCCGGAAGCGCCAGCCAAAACTTCTTGGGACAGCTGGAACAGCCCGTTAGCTTGAAGCTTGGTCAGTCGGTGTTCATCGAGAGCGAAGATTTAACCTTGACTTTGACTAAAATAAATGATTCCCGGTGCCCCGTCAATCGCGACGTTCAGTGCTTTTGGGCAGGAACGGTGACGATTTGGCTTGGGGTAAAAAAAGGTAAACAAGATTTAGAGGAAGTTGAGGTTGATTTGGAAAAAGAAGTAAGTGTGGGTGGGTATTCGGTCAGCTTGAGACGCGTTTTACCTGAGGCCGATGCGGGTGGTACAAAGTTGTCGGAATACATAGTCTCGATATTCGTTAAAAAGTAGTGAGTCTATGGATTTGGTTTCGCTAAAAAAAGCGGAAGTCGTCGGTAAAACCGTGCTGGTGCGGGCGGATTTGGACGTGCCGTTGAAAAAAGATCAAGAACAAAAAAATTGGGAAGTGGAAGATGATTTTCGCATCCGGCGGGCATTGCCGACAATTCAATATCTGATGAGCCGTAACACCAAGACTATCGTCATCGCGCATCTGGGTCGGCCGAAGGAGCGGGACGAAAATTTTTCTTTACTTCCGGCTGCTTCGCGTTTGGCAGAGCTTTTGAATTTGAAATTTTTAGTCATAGGTGAAGACGCGCAAAAACTGCCGCAATATTCCCTGCCGCATTTATTCTTTTTTTCCGTGGATTTTAGGAAAGATACGACAAAAAAACTACTGGCCGATTTAAATCCGGGCGACGTGGCGGTTTTGGAGAATATCCGGTTTTATCCGGAGGAAGACCAAAATGCCGCGGATTTCGGTAAAGCCATGGCGGAGCTGGGAGAAATTTTTGTTAACGATGCTTTTGGCAGTTCCTACAACGAACGCGCCTCCATCACCGCGCTGGCGCCGCTTTTGCCACATTTCTCCGGCTTGGAATTGAGCGCGGAAGTAACGGCTCTTTCTCGCGTTTTAGTCCGGCCGAAGCGGCCGGTGGTGGTGATGGTCGGCGGTATAAAATTTTCAGATAAAATCGTCGGGCTTAAGGGCTTATTGGAAATTTGCGATCACGCTGTGGTGGGTGGAGGGTTGGCGACATTGTTTTATCTGGCGCACGGCTACAACATCGGCAAATCCAAAGCTGACTTGGCCAGTCTAAACGATGTAAAAGATTTACTGCGCAATTATCGGCAAAAAATTGTTTTACCTGTTGATGTAGTGGTGGCCAGGTCGCCGGATAATCCGGATTCTATCCGAGTCAGAGCTCCGGAAAAAATCGGTCCAGCGGAAATGGTTTTAGACGTTGGCCCGGAAACTGTAAAAAAATTTAGCGCGATTATCAAGTCGGCCAACACTTTGGCTTGGAGCGGGCCGATGGGCTTGTTTGAAGTAAAATCTTTTTCTCACGGCACATTGGCCCTGGGTCGGCTGTTTGCTTCCCGCTGCCGTGGTTTGGCTTTTGGCGTGGCCGGCGGCGGCGACACCCTAAATGCGGTCAAGCTGACAAAAATGGGGGAGTATATCGATTATCTTTCCACCGGTGGCAGCGCTAGCTTGGATTTTTTGGGAGGAAAAAAATTGCCGGGGATCGAAGTCTTGAAAAAATCTTAATATTGTTTTATGCCAAAAACTACCATCAAAAAAATTTCCGCGCTCGAAATTCTCGATTCCCGGGGGATTCCCACTCTGCACGTGAAAGTCGAGCTGGATAGCGGGGCGATAGCGGCCGCGTCAGTTCCTTCTGGCACATCGGCCGGACAAAATGAAGCGCACGAACTTCGCGACGGCGATCAATCGCGATTTGGCGGCAAAGGCGTTTTGAAAGCGGCAAAGAACGTGGAGGAAGTGATTTTTCCAAAAATAAAGGGCAAGAACGTGTTGGATTTGCCAAAAATTGACCAATTGATGTTAAAGCTTGACGGCACGGCGAACAAATCCAGGCTTGGCGCCAATGCCATTTTGGGCGTTTCGCAGGCGGTCGCTCGCGCAGGCGCCCACGCCCTCAAAACTCCGCTTTACCAGCATCTGCGAAAAATTTTTAAGCTGCTTTTTAAAGACTACCGCTTGCCGACGCCAATGTTTAACCTGCTTAACGGCGGCTTGCATGCTGATTCCGGCATGGACGTGCAGGAATTTATGCTGGTGCCGTCTGGCGTGCGGTATCATGAGGCTCTGCGTGCTGCCTGCGAAACTTTCATGCAGCTGCAGAAAATTTTGCAGGTTAGGAAGCAGCCTTTGGGAGTGGGTTTGGAAGGTGGCTTTGCTCCCGCCCTACAGCATAGCCGTGAGGTTATCGAGGTCTTACTTGAAGCGACAAAGCAGGCCGGCGTGCCGGAAGGGTCTGCAGGTATTGGCTTGGATGTCGCCGCCTCCGGACTTTTTGATTCCGAAAAAGATCAGCGTTACGTTTTTCGCAGAGAAAAAGCCAGTTTTTCCCGCGACCAGTTGATCGGCTGGTACTCGGAACTGGTGAATAGTTATCCAATAGTTTCAATCGAGGACGGGCTTGAGGAGAACGATTGGGAGGGTTGGAGAAAATTGAACGAAAAGTTAGGCGATAAAATTCGTATCGTCGGCGACGATTTGACGGTAACTTCTCCCAAGCGGCTGAAAACGGCCATTGAGCAGAAGGCCATCAACACGATAATTGTCAAGCCGAATCAAATCGGAACTTTAACCGAAACTATTGAAACCATCAAACTCGCTCAAAAAAACAAGATAAAGATTAACGTTTCGCATCGTTCCGGCGACACCAATGATCCGTTTATCGCTGATCTGGCGGTGGCGGTCAACGCGGAGTTTATTAAAAGCGGATCAGTTACTCGTGGCGAGCGATTGGCGAAGTATAATCGGTTGTTGGAAATTGAGAAAGCGCTTGAGCTCTGATTTTCTCTCCTCGTGAGGAGAGAATCAAAGAGAGGTCATAGAAAATTTTCGGTAATAGTTTAACTACTACGACCTCCTCTTAAATCTCCTCCTCATAGAGGAGGAGAAACCGATCCGATTCGCGGCATTCGCATGTGATTAGCAGTATTCGCATCGCTTTATGGATAAAAAAAATTTGGTCGTGCTTGTCGTTCTTGACGGCTGGGGAGTGGCGCCGGAACGTCCGGGCAACGCCATTGCGCTCGCCAATAAGCCCAATTACGATAAGTTTTTAAAGAATTTCCCCAATTCCCGCCTTTCGGCGTCCGGCGTAGACGTGGGTCTAAAAGACTATGAACCCGGGAATTCGGAAGCGGGACACGAAAACATGGGGGCGGGAAGGACGGTGAAGCAGGATAAAGTTTTCATACTGGAAAGCATCCACGACGGAACTTTTTTTAAAAACGCGGCATTCGTGGAAGCCTTAAATCACGTAAAAAAACAGAAAAGCCGGCTGCACTTGATGGGAATGTTATCTGACGAGCGCTCCGGTCATGTTGAACCGGAGCATGTTGAAGCCTTGTTGGTGTTTTGTAAAAAGAACGGTATCAGCCAGGTATATTTGCATCTTTTCACTGACGGACGAGACACGCCTCCCAAATCGGCGGAAATTTTTTTGAAACGCCTGCTTTTAACAACTAACAACGTCGGCGTGGGAAAGATCGCCACTATCGCCGGGCGGTATTACGGCATGGACAGGGCGCATAATTACGATCGCCTGTGGAAAGCTTACGAGGCTATTGTTTTCGGGCGCGGCAAGACCGCGGAGACGCCCTACCAGGCGATTCAGCAGGCATACGCCCGCGGCGAAACCGATGAATTTATAATTCCCACGGTCATTCCCCATAAACTTGAGGGGAGTAAGAAAAAAGTTCCCATAACCGTCAATGATAACGACGGAGTAGTTTTTTTCAATCTGCGGTCAGACCGGGCTCGGCAAATGACTAAGGCTTTTGTCCAGCCGGATTTACTAAACAACGGTAACGGCAATTCTCGGGTTTTTAAAATTTTTAAAAAACTTTTTTTCGTGACAATGACTGAGTTCGGGACCGAACTGCCGGTCGTCATTGCCTATCCAACCAGAGAAATTGTCAATTCCTTGCCGAGTTACCTGGAAAAGTTCGGCAACTTGCATCATTTATACATTTCGGAGTCGGAAAAATTCGCTCACGTTACCTATTTTTTTCACGGCAACACCAATCGGCTTTTTAAAAACGAAAAAAGGATTCGCGTTGATTCAAAAAAAGTCGTGACTTTCGATCTAGTGCCAGAAATGTCAGCAAGTGAAATCACCGACAACCTCACCGCCAATCTTAAGACCGGACTTTATAATTTTTGTCTGGTCAATTACCCGAACGCCGATATGCTCGGCCATACCGGCAATTTGAAGGTTACCATCAAGGCGGTGGAGACAATCGATAAGATGCTTGGTCGGCTTTATGAAACCGTGGTCAAGGAAAAATCAGGCACGATGATCATCACCGGCGATCATGGCAATGCCGAACAGATGATCGATCCACAAACACAAGAAGTTAAAGCCGAACACAACGGCAATCCAGTGCCTTTCATCTTAATAGACACTCAATTCAGAAAGTCGAAAAAGAAATTGCGCAACGGGGCGCTGAAAGATGTCGCGCCGACAATTTTGGAGCTGATGGGTTTAACCAAGCCGGCGGAGATGACGGGAATCAGTTTACTGCATACCTAATTTTCAATTTCGTTACACCTCAAATCTACGAATGAAAACAAATCTACAAATGGCTACGAATAATCTTTTTTAAGATTTGTAGACATTCGTAGATTTGCACAGATTTGTAGATTTGAAGTGTAATAGACATTCTTTAACGCCGTATGATTCCAAATTTTAAAAAAGTATTACTGGTAGTCCTTGACGGTTTTGGCATCGCGTCTGACGCGCCGGGTAACGCCGTAACGCGCGCTATGCCTGCGACTTTTGATTCTTTAGTCAACAATTTTCCCAGCCTGGCCTTGCAAGCTTCCGGTCCAAACGTAGGGTTGTCTTGGGGACAGCCCGGCAATTCCGAAGTTGGCCATATGTGTCTGGGCGCGGGCAGAATTGTCTTCCAGGATTCGTTTAGGATCGATCAAAGCATTACCAGTGGCGAGTTTTATCAGAACTCGGCATTTATACAGGCCATAGAGCACGTGAAAAAAAATGATTCGCAGCTTCATCTTTTGGGTTTAATCGGCGATGGCGGAGTGCATGCTTCACAGCTGCATCTTTATTCGTTATTGGTTCTGGCTGCCGGCAACAAACTTTCCAAAGTATTTTTACATTGCATTACCGACGGCAGAGACACCGATCCGTCAGCCGCGAAAAATTTCATAAAAGAGCTGGAAAAGAAAATTTTTCAGGTTGGTTGCGGTAAGATCGCCTCGCTGATTGGCCGCTTTTATGCCATGGACAGAGGCAATCATTGGGATTTGACCGAAGCCGCTTTTCGGGCTTTGGTTTTCGGGGAAGGACAGGTGGCCGATAGTCCGCTGGTCGCGATTGACGAGTATTATGCCAAAAGCGTTTATGACGAGACGATTCCGCCAACGCTAATTGTCTCTCCCGGTCAAAAACCGGTAACGGTCAGCCCGGGAGATGCCGTAATTTTTTTCAATTTCCGCAACGACCGGGTCATCCAGCTGACCCGCGCCTTATCGGACCCGATGAATTCCGGACTGTCGGAAAAACCTTCCCCGATCGAAGATTTGTTTATGGTGACGATGACGGAGTATTCCAAAGATTTGCCCGTTCTCCCTGCTTTTCCAAAAATTACCCCTCCCAAAGTCTTGACGGAGATTTTATCGTTGAATGGGAAAAAACAGCTGCATATTTCCGAAACGGAAAAATATCCTCACGTTACGTTTTTTTTCAGCAACGGACACGAAGAGCCTTTCTCAAACGAATCTTGGGAACAAGTCCATTCAAACACCAGTTATCAGAACCTTTATGAGAATGTTCCCCAGATGGCAGCTTTCGAACTAACAAAAAAATTAATAACTCGTTTACAGGAGCCGATTGATTTTTATCTTGTCAACTACGCGAATCCCGATATGGTCGGCCATACGGGTTCGCTCGACGCCTCGATTAAAGCCGTGCAAACCGTGGACCAATGTTTGCGGATGTTAACCGAGTTTGTTTTTCAGGCCGGCGATATTTTAATGATAATCACCGGAGACCACGGCAACGTCGAAGAAATTCATAATGTCCATACAGGAAGAGTTGAAAAATCGCATAGCACGAATCCCGTGCCTTGCGTTTTTGTTGGCAGCGGCTTGCGTTTAAAAAATCCGCGCAAGGCCGGTTATCTGTATTTGGCGACACAGGTTCCGGAAGGTCAGTTATCCGATATTGCGCCGACCGTTTTGGAAGTGCTTGGAATCGAAAAGCCTCCGGAGATGTCGGGTCTTAGTTTAATTTCTAGTATTGACAAGTTAATTTGAAAATTTACAAATTATTTTTTTGGGTAATTAATTATTATTTATTTAAATTTCGTTTATGACTGACGACAAAATCAAAAAGGAAACCACTGAAGTCCTAATGCAGGAAAACCATCTTTACCAACCTTCCGAAGAGGTTTTAAATGCTTCTACCGTCAAGGACTGGAAAAAAATTTACGCGGAGGCGGAAAAAGATCCTCTGAAGTTCTGGGAAGCCGCCGCCGAGAAATTAACCTGGCAAAAAAAATGGTCCAAGGTATTCGACGATTCCAAAAAGCCTTTTTACAGCTGGTTTGTCGGAGGGAAATGCAATCTATTCAGCAACGCCCTCGAGCGGCATCAGGAAACGAAAATTTGCGATAAAGCCGCGATTCTATGGGAAGGGGAGAACGGCAGCAAGCGGATTATCACATACAAACAGCTTTTTGAAGAGGTCAATAAATTTGCCGCGGCTTTAAAAAAACTAGGCGTCAAAAAAGGAGACCGCATTTCCATCTACCTGCCGAACATCCCGGAAGTAGCGGTAACGATGCTGGCCTGTGTTAAGCTTGGCGCCGTTCATTCCGTAGTCTACGCGGGTTTTTCCGCCGCCGCCATCCAGAAAAGAATCGAAGATGCCCAAGCCAAATTAGTCGTTACCGCGGACGGCAGTTTTCGCCGCGGCAAAAGTATTGGTTTAAAAAAAATCGTTGACGAAGCTCTAGCCGCCGGCTGCCCAACCATTGAACATTGCATTGTCGTCAAGCATTCTGGGCAAGAAGTGGAAATAACGGAAAGCAGGGACCTCTGGTATCAGGATTTGTTAGCCCAAGATTTGCCGATTCCGGAAACAGAAGTCATGGACTCCGAGGATCCGGCGTTCATTCTTTATACTTCCGGCACCACCGGCACGCCCAAAGGCGTGGTTCATGCCCATGGCGGCTATATGGTCGGAGTCTTTCAAACCCTGCAAATGGTTTTTGATCCGAAACCCAACGACATTTACTGGTGCACTGCCGACCCGGGTTGGATTACCGGGCACAGTTACATAATTTACGGGCCGCTTATGGCCGGCTTGACTTCTGTAATGTACGAAGGCGTCCCTGATTATCCAAAACCCGACCGAATTTGGGAAATGGTGGAAAAGTATAAGGTTACAATTTTATACACAGCGCCCACTTTGGTTCGGCTGATGGCAAAACATGGGGAAGCGGAGGTGGCAAAGCACAATCTTTCCGCACTCCGGCTGCTCGGCTCTGTTGGCGAGCCGATCAATCCCGAAGCCTGGCGGTGGTTTTACGAAAAAGTTGGAGGCAGCCGCTGCCCGATTATGGATACCTGGTGGCAGACTGAAACCGGAATGCATATGATAACACCATTGCCTACGGTGCCGCTGAAGTCCGGCAGCGCTTTTCGGGCTTTTCCGGGAGTGGTGGCCGAGGTTGTCGATGCCGAGGGCAAGGCGGTGCCCGTCGGATCCGGCGGCCACTTGGTGATTCGCGGTTCCTGGCCGGCTCAGCTTAAGACCCTGTTTCGAAACCCCAAACGCTATTTAGAAACTTATTACGAAAAGATTCCGGGATATTACGCGACCGGCGATATGGCCCGCCTAGACCGCGACGGATATTTTTGGATTCAAGGAAGGTCCGATGACGTTCTAAAAATTTCCGGACACCGGGTATCGAGCGCGGAAATAGAAAGTGCCATCGTTTCCCACCCATCAGTTTCCGAAGCGGGAGTTATCGGCAAACCCGACCCCATCAAAGGCGAAATCGCCAAGGCCTTTGTCATTTTAAAATCAAAGTATAAGCCTTCGGATGAGCTGGCGAAAGAAATCAAACATCATATTCGGGAAACCATCGGCCCCTTAGCCGTAACGGATGAAATTGAATTTGTGGATAAATTACCAAAAACTCGAAGCGGTAAAATAATGAGAAGAGTCTTGCGCGCCCAGGAATTAGGCCAGGATCCGGGTGACGTTTCCACCTTGGAGGATTAAACTTACTCCAAATCTACGAATCTGAACAAATCTACGAGCCGCTACGAATAATCTTTTTTAAGATTTGTAGACATCCGTAGATTTGTTATATTTGTAGATTTGAGGTGTACTGGTCTTGATAAAAGCGCTGTTTTATCTCATAATGTCAGTATGATTGACATCCCGACTCCGCAATCACAAATCATATCAAATTCGCGCAAACCGGAAGGAAAAAAATGGCATAAGACATTGCTGATTGTTTTATTTGTGGTTTTGGCCGGCGTCGCCGGTTGGGCAATATATTTTTTTCTGGTCAACTCCAATACCGTTTCGCTGAAAGAAGGGGAGAATCATGATTATCAAAACTATATTTTGACTGTGGACAGGGTTTTTCTGTACACTTGCCCGCAAGTCCCGAATTTTAACTGCAAAGACTGGAAAGACGAACCGGGCGCGCAAATACATTATACGAACAAGTCTGGCGGTAGCGTAACTTACGCCTATTTAGGCATAAGTACCAGCAAAGAATTAAACGAACAAGGGTTACGCCTAGAATTATTATCCGTGGATTTAGATTCGAAAGAAATAAAAATTAAGCTAAAGACTGATTAAAGTTTTTGACGGGAATCTTCGCCGAAGATTCCCGTCAAACGCGTAAGTCCTAAAATAATAAAAATGCAAAAGAAAAGATTGCAAAAGGGCTTTACTCTTATCGAGCTTTTAGTGGTCATTTCTGTCATTGGTATGATGGCTTCGATTGTCACGACTTCCGTTAACGGCACCAGAACCAAGGCCCGCGACGCGGCTCGGAAGGAAGCGATGCGGCAAATCCAGGTCGCGCTCGAGCTGTATTTTGAAAATAACGGCAGTTATCCCACTACCGCCGGGGTTTGGCAATCGTCTTCGGCCGGCGATAACGCCGCTGTTGTTTCCGCCCCCGGAGCTTATATCCCCAACCTGACGCCTAATTATATGGCCAGATTGCCAGCCGATCCGCGCGGCGGGGATTCGGCTTTATGCCTGGGATGGAAGCGGGCGTTTTTGTATCGTTCCAACGGCGCGGATTATAAGCTGCTTTCTCATTGCGCGACAGAGAGCGGTTTTAATCATGCCGATGTTTTTACCGATCCGGCTCGCGATGGGGGAGCCAATGCCTGTATTGTTGACGGAGCGGCTACCGCTGGCTGGGCATGGACGCTATATACGCCCGGCGCGACGTGTATTTAAAACAGGACTTCCGCGCTTGCCGTCCCGACGTTGCGTCGGGACGGCTTTG
>JBBUGP010000066.1:0-3869 GCA_038077895.1 Patescibacteria group bacterium | reverse complement strand
CTTACAGCTAAGGCGAAAGCCGTATGCCATCTCGACAAGTCGGGATGATTTCAACCACAGAAAGAAGGAGGATGTCCCCAATGTCCAAAGAGACTTTGTCGCCATCACGACAGGCTACGGGTTTTACGCGTGGCCTCGCTACCAAACTGTTTGATATCGGTGAGTTCGGCATAATTAAGTCGCCGGTTTTCCAGAACGTGCCGACCGCCGACTTGGATGCGTTCGTTAAGGAAGTCGGACCCGACATGCGCTGCCAGTTCGTCGCTCTCGTCGAACGCCGGTTTGAAGTCCATATCAACTGCTACCGCATTCCGGTCAACTATGGCGTGCCGAACGCCATCCAGGCCGCGATCGACGAGAACGACTTCGGCTACAAGTACGTCGGAGTCAACGTCGCCGATATTCCACTGGGCGGAAGCGGTGAGACCGTAGAGATGGTGCGAGAAGTGCACTTCGGCGAGATCATGTACAACCGAGATCTGCCGGCCGCTTTGAGGCGCAAAGGTATCGAAGCCGGCTTCCCGAACGGGTATGTGTTCGCTAACCCGCTGACCTCGCTGAAGTTTGCCAAGAAGAATCCGGAGAAGCAGGTGGAAGCGCCGCGCGGAATCCTGTTCTATATTGGCGGGCAGTTGTGCGACCTCGCCCTCCTTTCCGACGGCGACAAGCGCGGACTCGACGTGGACCGCTACTCTCCAGGCAGCCCCTGGCACGGCGATGTCCGTTTCCTTGTCGTGCCCGCTCCGGGTCCGGCTGCCGTCCCCGCGTAGTTTTGGACGCTCTGGCCCTGGGTCCTTGGTTTGTCCCTTGGACCCTTTGGCACGTCGTTCGCGAACGACGTGCCTTGGCTCTTGATCCCACGGATGTGCGTTTTTTGCACTCCGTGGGACTTTTTTCTTCTCATCTCTTATGTTAAAATGCTTTCAGATAGGAATTCCGTCCAAGGCCAAGGTTTTGGACGGCCGTATCTCGCGATGCTGAAAAATCAGAATGCCGGCGGGTAAGCCTTTCGGCAGTAGCAGTTTTTAGCAGGCTTTCTCAAAAAGAAACTCGGTGGAATCTACTGGCGGGCTCTCAGGCCCCAAATAAAATTCAGTCCCGAGAGTATTCTGGGGACAGTGGTACAGATGGCAGATTCCACATTTGGCGAGCAGTTGTGCTACCTCTACCTCAATTCCGACGACGACAAGCGCGGACTCAACGTGAACCGCAACAATCCAGACAACAACTGGCACGGCGATGTCCGTTTCCTTGTCGTGCCCGCTCCGGGTCCGGCTGCCGTCCCGCAAGTTTCTTTTGTAAAACTCCCCGCATTCAGCGGGGAGTTTGTGTTAGTATCTGTTTTTGCCACCCACCCAGCATTTTACCCACTTCTACGAGTGGCTGGGATAGTTCGGCAAACTTTTTGTTATCCAGAGCTTTTAATTCCCACGCGATTTGTAAGAAAAATTTAAGTGTATCAAGTTTGATGCTGGCTTTTTGTATTATAATTCCTTTGTGTTCTTTTGCCGTAAAGCCAGCTGTCAAAACGAGCTCGCTAAGTTCAATAAACAGATTATTGATTTTTTCACCAAGAGAATAGCGCGTTAATCTTGGAATATGAGGTAAAGTATTGTGCCAGGACTTGTATGAGTCGGTGAGTTTTTGCAAGATGGGAAAGTTGCTTGTGGATAAATTTGCTTGGGGGGGGGGCGTACATAAATGCAAAATTAAAAATGAAGAAGCAATTACAAATATCATATCAGGAAATTATCAGTCTGGAAAATCTTCTCGCCGCTTGGCGGGAGTTTTTGCCAGGAAAGAAAAAGAAAGCTGACGTGCAGGAATTCAGCATTCGGCTGACTGATAGCATTTTACTGCTTCACGAAGAGCTTGGCAATTTTTCTTACGTCCATGGAGGGTATAAGGCATTCAACATCACAGATCCAAAGTCACGCAATATCCATAAAGCAACCGTTAGAGATAGGGTGCTACACCACGCAATTTATAGAAAGCTCTACCCGTTTTTTCAAAAGGTTTTTATAGCTGATTCCTACTCTTGCCAAATTGGTAAAGGCACGCATAAAGCGGTAATCCGCTTCAAGAAATTTTATCTCCAAGTCAGCAAAAACAACCGCCGCACCGTATGGGTCCTAAAGTGCGATATCAGGAAATTTTTCGCCAGTATTGACCATAAAATACTGCTGGAAATTTTAACCGATTATGTCCCGGACAAAAATATCATGTGGCTGCTTGAAAAAGTGATCGCGAGTTTTTATCACCCGCACCCAGCCCTCTCCCGTCAAGGGAGAGGGGAAGAAGAAAAAGGCTTGCCGTTAGGCAATTTAACCTCACAACTTTTCAGCAATGTCTATCTGAATAAATTTGATCAGTTTGCAAAACATCAGCTGAAAGCCAGATTTTATATTCGTTATGCCGATGATTTTGTTTTCCTTTCAGAAAGCAAGGACTGGTTGTTCACTTTAATTCCAAAGGTTTCAGTATTTTTAGAAACAAAACTAAAGCTTGTTTTGCATCCCGATAAGCTATTTGTAAAAACGTTGGCTTCGGGAGTAGACTTTTTGGGCTGGGCATATTTTCCGCACCATCGGGTTTTAAGGAAAACTACCCGCAAAAGAATGTTCAAGCGCGTATTCCGACATCCTCAAAACGAAACCCTGCAATCGTATTTGGGGCTCATCAGTCACGGTAATTCTTTCAAGCTAAGACAGAAGCTATTAAATTGGCGCGGGCTGTGGAATCTAAATTAGTCAGGACTTACGCGTTTGATTCCCTCCCCTTTGTGGGGAGGGTTAGGGAGGGGGGTCAAAGATGCTGAATATTTGCTTTTTTATCACCCTCCCCTAACCCCTCCCATCGAGGGAGGGGAAAATAGGGCAAGCGCGTAAGTCCTGTTAGGGTTTTTTTGTCAATTCTGCCGGAAATGTGTTATAATTTAAGATAATAAAGACAATTTTTTTTAAAAATATTTTTAAAAAATTATTGAAAAAAATGACAAAACCTATCAAATTGTCAGTGATTATTCCCGCCTTTAACGAAGAAAAGCGCATAGGTGAGACCCTAAAGTCCGTGGACGGATACTTGGAAAAACAGCCTTATGGTTACGAGATAATCGTGGTGGATAACGGCAGTAACGATAACACCTATAACGTCGTCAAAAAATTAGCCGAGACGAGCGTGGAAAATCTTAAAGTGGAGATCAAGCACGAAAACGGCAAGGGCGGGGCGGTGCAGCACGGCATCGTCAAACACGGCCGCGGCGAATATGTGATGTTTATGGACGCGGATAACGCCACGCCGGTTTCGGAAATTGAAAAATTTTGGCCGTATTTTGAAAAGGGCTATAGTGTCGTCATCGGTTCGCGGTATTTAGGTGAATCCAAAGTTACCCATAAACAACCGCTTTACCGCATCGTACTTTCCCGTTTGTCCAATTTACTCATTCAATTTTTGGCCGTGCCCGGCATCAAAGACACCCAGCTGGGCTTTAAAGTGTTCACCCGCCAAGCGGCCTCGGAAATTTTTCGGCGGCTTACGGTTTTTCGGTGGGGGTTTGATATGGAAGTTTTAACCATCGCCCGCGCGTATGGTTTTAAAATTAAAGAAGTACCGGTGCTCTGGCGGGAACAGGGCGGTTCGCATGTGCCTCTTGCCGCCTATATTCAATCTTTGCGCGATTTGTTAAAAATCAAGCTTAATGTTATCCGCGGGATTTACAAAAAACAGCAGTAGTTCTCTGCATTTCAAAAGTAAAAAAATCCTCTGGCTCTTGCCGGGGCTTTTTGTGCTATTATTTTTTCCCAGTTTTGGTAATGGCTTCGAGCAGACATTGCCGATCGCGGTTGTCGGTAAATTGAAGGCCGGTTTAG
>JBBUGP010000065.1:0-5949 GCA_038077895.1 Patescibacteria group bacterium | reverse complement strand
CCGGGGTGGCGTATGATGGTAGTACGCACGCTTCGGGTGCGTGTAGACTGGGTTCGACTCCCAGCACCCCGACAACAGGATAGCAAAATTGGGTAAATTAATATTTGTAAGTATTTACAAACCCTTAGGCCGAAAACCGCGAGCGTCAGCTCGGGGGAGGTTCATGTCACTTGAAAATTTTAAAAGTAAAAATGCAAACCAAAAAATATGATCAACGCGGAACTTGAAAAATATATTCGGGCGTCGCTTGCTTCCGGCATGACTCCCGATGAAATCAAAACCGCCTTGCTGGCCAATGGCTGGCCGCGGACGGAAGTGGAAGAGGCGATGGCGCAAAAATCTAGCGGGCAAACCTTAGAGCCAATAGCGGCGGCGCCTATTCTGCCCGAGAAAAAAATGCGGCCAAGGATTTTGCTTGCGGTTTTAATTGCCGTCGGCGTTTTATTAGTCGGCGGAATTTCTTGGGCTGGTTACGCTTACTATTCCACCCTGCCGCAAAAGAATTTTCAAAAAATGGTGGACGCGATGATGGCGCTAAAATCCTTTGAATATACAGCGGAAACACAGACGGAAATGAACGGCCTGGCCTGGCCGGCTGAAGATTTTAATCTAAACGACGGGGAAGAAAAGCCGGACGCCAAAACTCAACCGATAAAATACAGCAGCAAAATCAGCGGGGGAGTTAACTTTTCAGATCTAAGCCGGCCCCAGTTTTCCAGTTTGTTTGAGATATTTGCGCAAGAACAGTTTAAGGGCGCGCTTGGATTGGAAATCCGTTTCGTGGAAAAAACTTTATTTCTGCGGCTTTCACAAATTCCGGAATTGAATCTTGGGATGATAGATTTAAGTTCCTTAAAAAACCAGTGGATAGGCGTCAATTTAACCCAGATCCAAGACCAGATTAATTCCTTCTCCTCTTCGGCGGAATTTAAATCGAGCTTTTCCGCCGAAAAAATTCAAAAACTCAAAGATAGTTTAAAAAAATCTTCAATTTTTAAGGTCACAAATAAATTTCCGGACGAAACGATCGAGGGGGTAAAAACCCGGCACTACGGCTTTGCTTTGGATAAAGAGGCGCTGATAAATTTCTCCATTGAAGCCGCTGCTTTGCTTTCGGATAAAACGCCGTCGGAATCGGAAATTACCGAACTGCGCGAGGGCTTAAAAGATTTTGAAATTTCGAACAATGAAGTTTGGATCGGCAAAGAGGATTCTTTGCTTTATAAATTAGCCGTAAACTCCGAGGTGAAAGCCAACGAAAAAACCAAGGTCAGCGCCAAATCTTCCTCCGTTTTAACCATGAAAAACCATAACCAGCCCGTAAAAGTCGAGGCGCCGGAATCTTTCAAATTGTTTGAGGAATGGCTGGCGGAAATTTTAAACTCCTCTTTAGTCCCGTCTTCATCGCCGATAATAATAGAGTAACGGCCTATGACACAAAAAATTGACAATCCCAATCTGGATGTAATCGTAATCGGCGCCGGACCGGCTGGCGGTTCGGCGGCGCGGGAACTGGCTAAACGCGGACGAAAAGTGCTTTTAATCGAACGGTCTCAAGAAATCGGGGAACCAAATTATTCCACGGCCGGGACACCGAAAGAAACTGTTGAAGAATTCAATTTGCCTCAAGAAGTGCTTTCTGCAACTTGGGACCGAATTCTGTTTGCGACACCTCGAGTGGAGGCAAGCTGGAAATATTCCGAAACTAGAGGATATGTGTTTGATTTCGCAAAATTGCGTAAATTTCTTGCCGATGATGCTGCCAATCACGGAGCCGAAATTATGGTGGGAACAAATGTGACTGACTTAATTGAAGAAAACGGAAGGATAGCCGGACTCCGTTACCACGGCGCGCTGGGGGACGGGGAGGCTCGGGCAAAAATTATTATCGACGCCAGTGGCCACAATGAATTTACAAACGCTAAACTTAAAATCAACCCGGTAGACGAAAAGCTTCTAGGCAACGCGATGGAATATGTAATGACAAAAATTCCAGAAGGACTTAAAACCACCCTAGGTTTTTATATCGGCTCCGAATATGCCTGCCGTGGCTATTCCTGGATTTTTCCCATGAATGACAATCGTGACGCTAAGGTTGGAACCGGCGTGCTGGGCCAATTGCCGGAGGGGGGGGTGGAAAGAATTCAAGAAAAATTCATAAAATCCTTGCCTTTTTTTAAAAACATGGAACCGACGGAGATTCATGCCGGTGCCGCCAGAATTAGTTCAATAAAACACCATGTATGGAAAAACATCGTGCTTGTCGGCGATGCCGCTCACCAAATTAATCCACTATTAGGTGAGGGAATTAGGCATTGCCTGAAGGCGGGAAGGTTAGCGGCGGAGATAATTGACAATTGGTTAAGTAAGTCTGAAATGAAAAATGAAACGCTTAAAACTGCGTACGAAAAAAAATGGAAAGCGAATTTTGGCCGCTCCTGGCGCCTCTCCTTTATGGCCGCCCTGGGTCTGGTGAACTTCAACGACAAACAATTCGACGCCTTCGTAACCGGGCTTCAAAAGATTTCACGAGAAGATATTTTTGAATTAATTTTTCACTACAAGGTAGGCGCCTTGCTCAAATATCCGGGATTTATTAAAGATATGGCAAAAACCAAACTTTTTAAAAATTAGTTTATGGTCACCATAATTTTTGAAGCCCACGCCACGACGCTCGACAACGAAAACCATCTCTCCTCCGGGCATTATGACGTCGAGCTTTCGCCATTGTGTAAAAAGCAGGCGGAAGAACTGTGTGAGCGGTATGCAAACGATGATTTCGCCGCGGTTTTTTGCTCGGATTTGCGGCGCGCTTACGAAACCGCCCAAATCGCCTTTTTGGACCGCGACATTCCCATTATCAAGGACGCGCGCTTGCGGGAATGCGATTATGGCGAGTTGACGCGCTATCCTGCGCGCGAAGTGGAAGAAAAAAGAAGCGGCTTTATCGATACGCCGTTTCCAAAAGGGGAGAGTTACCAGCAATGCGTTGACCGTATGAAAAGTTTTTTGCAGGATCTGCTTGTAAATTATGACGGCAAAAAAGTCCTGATCATCGGCCACCGCGCCACGCAATACGGCCTGGAGCATTGGACAAACAATCTGCCGCTTCAAAAAATCGTTTCCGCGCCCTGGGCTTGGCAGCCGGGCTGGACTTATCGTTTGGAAAAAATTTAACCGCCGCTTTTATGCTGGAACAATTCACCCGACCGTCAAAAAAATCTCCCATCGGCACCTATCGGCTGGAAGTAATTTCTTTGCCGGAAGAATGCGAATGGGAAGAATACCTGCCGATGGAGATCCGCTTTATTTTCAAGCGCTACCCCGCATACAAAGATAGGATCCGCGGCATCCTAAGCCAGGGCAAAGCTATCGGCGTGCGCACGGTTTTACGCACGCCGGAAAATATCCTCCAAGCCATTCACACTGTTTCAGTCTATAGCCAGGAAAATTATATCCTCACCTGGCTGCCGCAGCTTTTGCGCGATAAACATCGCCCGAAATTCACAGCCACCGACCGGCAACGGGCAAAAAGCGAGGGCGAAAATTTGGACAAAGCCGTGGAAGTGATTTTGCGCGACCGGCTGCGGTTTAAACGGCTGGTGTTAATCGATGAAGAAAATATCGGGATTGCACCTGCCGAACAGCGGTTTATGACCGAGCTTTCGGAGCTGATTTACCCTTTGGCTATTGATTATTCGGTTTTTCGGGTTATCGCCGACAATGCCCGTGAAAGAACGGCAATTGCCCAAGCCATTATTAAAGCCCTGTTTATCGTCGGGCCGGTGGCCCACTTCTTGGAAAAATTCGCCGCCGGGGTGGGAAAAATTTTTGCCGCTTCGGTAGACGACCTCTTGGGCGAATCGGCCGAAATAATGGCCCTGCGCGGCTCGGGTTTTGCCTGGAAAGAACTAGTCAAGCGCTCGCGGATTTTAATTCCGGTCTTCGCCCTGGCCACTTGGGGCGCGTTTTCCGTCCACGGCCTAATCGAAGAAGGCCATGTGATTTCCGCGGGAGTCATCTTTGGTTTATCGGCGGTGGCGCTTTCGCTGACCACGGCGGTGCAATCGATTTTTATGTATCGGCGAAATTTGATCAAGCTGCGGGACGAAAATAAGGTCGGCGCGATGAACACCAAAACGCTGCTCAAAACCGCCTTGGCCCAGGACTTTACGAACCCGGCGCGCTTGGGACTTTTAATTGGCGCCGCGCTGGCGCCGATAATGGGCATTACCGGCTCGGTGTTGGGCTTGATGAGCAACGGCTGGGCGCTGGCCGCAATCGGCTCGACGGAATCAATTGTCGCCGGCCTGACGGTAATCTTGGCCGACCAAATTAACGAGCTGCGCTTCCACCGCCGCCTGCGCCGGTATATTAAAGCTGGGGTTCCATCAACATGATAAAAGGCGTTGACTATATCGGAGTCTGTATTGTTTACTTTTGCCATGACGGTAAAGGACGATTTGTAATGGCGAAAAGAAGCGTTAGAGCCCGTGACGAACAAGGCCACTGGGACATAGGCGGGGGAGCGCTGGAATTTGCCGACTCGGTAGAAGACACTTTAAAAAAAGAAATTCTGGAAGAATACAACGCTCGCGCTTTGGCGATTGAATTTTTAGGATTCCGTGATGTGCACCGGAAAAATCAAGGCAAACCCTATCATTGGATTGCTCTGGATTTTAAGGTTAAAATCGACCCGGAAGGCGTCAAAATCAACGAGCCGCACAAGTTCGACGAGCTTTCGTGGTTCGCTTTGGATAAATTACCAGAGCCCCTGCATTCTCAGCTGCCGGTATTTTTTGAGAAATATAAGAATCACCTCTAAATTTTCTGATAACAAAACTCCCGCTCAAATCGAGCGGGAGTTTTAGTTTAAATTCCTAAGCTATCCAGATCGGAAAGCACGTTTTGAGTGGCGATAACCCAGTTTTGGTTATTCCAACCCACCCAGCGCTTCATCATCTTTCTGGCGGTATCCAAACCGCCGTCATGATATTTTTGGATAAGCTTGTTGGCATCCACGATGCCTTCGGCAAAAGTGGGATAAAATCGATGATATTCCGCACCGCCGATGCCCCAGCAATTATTGCCTAATTGTTTACGGCACATATTGGATTCGGCGTGGGAAATCGCCAAAACATATTTCCATTTCGGCTGTTCTAAGAGAACTTCGGCATAATCTTGCAAAGGCGATTTTTTTGAGGCGAGATAGCCCTTTAGAATTTCCACCTTTGCCGGATCGAAATTCGGTAATTCGGTTCCGAAGATTAAGGCGATATCTCTGCCGATTAAAAGCTTTTGTTTTTCCTGTTTGATTTCAAAGGCAAGTTGAGGTGTGTTTTGTGACTGCAAGCTTTGGGCCAAAGCGGCTTGGGGAAAAACCCAAATCGCGACGGCCAGGAAAGACAAACCGATAAAGGTTCGCTCCGGCAAACTCATAATGATGCGTTTGCCTGAAAGCCTCCAGACGCTTAACGCCGTCATCTACCTATGAAATGTGCTCCTTCTTTTTCTTTCCGCATAAATGCGGAGGAAAAAGTATAATTGTAAAAAATCATGTTGTTTATCAACCACCCCGCCTTGGCGGGGCTGTCTTTAACCGCCGATATGGGTGGGCCTACCTATCCTGAAAAATCAGGAAAACAGGTACGCCCATAACAGCGGTTAAATAATAAACAACACTCTAGTCTAGCAGATAATAAGGGACTTGTCAAGAGCTCTAGGATAGACTAAAATAGAGGGGAAATTGAATTTTTTAATAAGTAGTTTTGCGGGTATAGTACATCGGTAGTACGACGCCTTGCCAAGGCGTAGAGACGGGTTCGATTCCCGTTACCCGCTCCAAAGAAAAACCATCATACAATTATGATGGTTTTTCTTTTGGGCGAAAAAATTTGCTAAAACCTCCTCTTGATCTCCTCCTTTGAAAGGAGGAGAAAACTAAAGTAA
>JBBUGP010000064.1:0-2658 GCA_038077895.1 Patescibacteria group bacterium | reverse complement strand
TTTTTGCACAAGGTGATAATTGGACCGATTTAAAAAGGCGTTATCCAATCTATTTCTGGCCGCAACTGGTTTTGGAAGAGATATTAAAAAGTGCTAACCAGAAGCAGATAAAAAGAATCAGAGAAACAGTCATGAAAATAAAAAATAAGACTTCTTTATTGAGAAAAATTGATCGGCTTATAAAATCCGGTCAAAATTCCCATACTCTCTAGTATCGAAGTTTTGTAAAATGAGTAACATAAAACTGTCAGTCATCATAGTCAACTATAATACCCGCGAACTTCTGCGCAAATGCCTGCGTTCGGTTTTTGTTTCCGAAACAAATTTCGATTATGAAGTTTTGGTTTCGGATAACGATTCTGCCGATGGCAGTACTGCGATGATAAAAAGAGATTTTCCCCAAGTTAGGTTGCTTGAAAATCATGCCAATCTCGGTTTTTCAAAAGGCAATAACGTAGCCCTTCGACAGGCTTCCGGAAAATATTTATTACTGCTTAATTCCGATACCGAAGTTGCGGCAAACACTTTCAATGTAAGCATTGGGTATCTGGAGAGTCATAAAGAGGTTGGAATTTTGGGCGGTAAGGTTCTCCTTCCCGACGGCCGGTTGGACGTGGCTTGCCGCAGAAAGTTTCCTAACCCCTGGAATTCATTTTTACGACTGTTCGGTTTAAAAAAATTCAGCGATTATAATATCGTCTCGCCGGTTGATGCCGAAACGGAAGTCGACGCGGTTATGGGTGCGTATTTATTGATTCGGCGGGAGACGTTGGATAAAATCGGTTTATTAGACGAGGCATTCTTTATGTACGGCGAAGATTTGGATTGGTGCTGGCGGGCGAAAGTCGCCGGTTACAAGGTTATCTACTATCCCCGAGCCGAAATAATTCATTTTAAATACGGCTCCTCCCAAGCGATTCCGTTTCGGACAATTCGAGCCGCTCATCAAGCGATGTTGATATTTTATAAAAAACATTATGCCCCGCGGTATCTTTGGCTTTTCAACCAATTAATTTACCTTGGCATCTGGGTTAGGATGTATCTGGTGTTGGTCGTGAATTTATTCCGAAAAAAGAAAACAGTGCATTGATTCAGATGGCCTGTTTGTCATAACGAGGAGAATAATGTAAAATGAAAATATGAAAAAATTACTAATTTCTAATTGACCTAAATAATTTTCAATGTCTAATTCCCAATTCCCAAAAAAAATCTCAATGACAAAATGCCAGAATTTCAGCATTAGATATTTTATTAGAAATTAGAAATTGGGAATTAGGAATTATTTAGAATAATTAGGTTAATTAGAGCAATTAGAAATTTTACAATGTCTTTTTTCGAAGAAAACAAACGTTATCTAACAATCAGCCTGGTGCTGATTTTGGTTATTGGGGCTTTTGCCGGCGGTTATCTGTTCGCGCGCCAGGGATATTCCATTACGCTTTCGCCCTTGAAAGTGGTTAACCTCAACCGCGACGGCGCCCCGCAGGAACTGAACTGGCAAATTTTGTGGGATGCCTACGACGCGGTTTTGGAAAAATACGTCGATCGGCCGGTGGACCGGCAAGCATTGCTTTACGGGGCGGTTTCGGGACTGGTGGGGAGCCTCAACGATCCATACACGGTATTTTTGACGCCAACTAAGTCCCAACAGTTTGCCGAGGATTTGAAAGGTGAGTTTTCCGGCATCGGCGCCGAGATAGGTTTAAGAAGCGGTATTCTTGTCATCGTTTCCCCGTTGGAAGGTTCGCCCGCCGAAGCCGCCGGCTTAAGGCCCCTGGACAAAATTTTGGAAATCAACGGCGAAACGACGGAAAAGTTGAACATTGACGAGGCGGTGAGCAAAATTCGCGGGCCCAAAGGTTCGGTGGTGGAGCTGACGATTTTCCGCGACGATTTTGTCGAAGCAAAGAAAATTTCCATTACCCGCGACACGATCGTCGTAAAAAGCGTTTCTTCGGAAGTGAAAATTCAGGACGGAAAGAAAATCGGCGTTATAGAATTAACGCGTTTCGGCGAAGACACAAAGAGCGAATTGGATAAGGCCATAAATAAACTTTTAAACGAAGGCGTTAAGGGTATTGTTTTGGATGAACGCAGCAATCCCGGCGGCTACATCGACACGGCCGTGGAAGTGGCGAGTAATTGGGTCAAGGAAGGCGAGCCGGTGGTTTACGAGCAATTCGGCGACGGCCGCAAGGACGCATATAAAGCCTCCGGCGTACCGCGTTTGGCAGGATTGCCGACGGTCGTGCTGGTTAATGAAGGCTCGGCCTCGGCTTCCGAAATCGTCGCCGGCGCTTTGCGCGATTACAACTTGGCGACCTTGATCGGCAAAAAAACTTTCGGCAAAGGTTCGGTGCAGGAATTACTCAACTTGCCCGACGACACCCAAATTAAAATCACCGTGGCCAAGTGGTTGACACCCAATGGCAAAAATATCAACGTGGAAGGCATTCAGCCGGATATCGAGGTTGACCTCAAACAAGAGAATCTGGACGCGGGCAACGATCCGCAGTTAGAGAGAGCTTTGCAGTTCGTGTCAGAAAAGCTGAAGTAAACGTCAAAATAATTTCTAAAGCCCCCAGTTATTTGGGGGCTTTTGATCGGTATAGCTCATTAGAAACTGTTACCGTAATGATGAATGGTTACCGTATCGTC
>JBBUGP010000063.1:0-4798 GCA_038077895.1 Patescibacteria group bacterium | reverse complement strand
GGCTTTCAGGCCAGCCGCGGTGAACTTTTGGTTTTGATGGCGACGATATTATGGGCAATAGAAAATATTATCGCCAAGATTGTCTTAAAAGACGTTTCCGCAAGCATAGTTGCCGGCGCCCGGATGTTTTTCGGTTCGATAGTGTTGGCGGCGATTTTATTTTGGCGAGGCGGGAATTTAGGCGAGCTGGCGGATTTTTCCGCGACGCAATGGGGATGGCTGGCCTTAACTTCAGCTTTGCTTTTCGGCTATGTGCTGACCTGGTATGGAGCGCTAAAACACGCGCCGGCGACTTATGTGGCGGCTTTGCTGGTGCCAGCGACGCTGGTGACGAATGTTTTGTCGGCGATTTTTGTGACGCACGCCATCAGTGGTCAGCAGTTTGCCAGCATGCTTTTGTTTGGGGCGGGAACAGCTATTTTGATTCTGTTCGGCCGGGATATTGCCTCCGCCGTTGCTCCCGATGATACAAGCGTTTCAAAAACAATCGAAAGAAAAGGCGCGGCAGGCGAAACAGCCGGCATTAGGAGCGATGCGTTTTCCTTGAGCGGAGTCTTGCGTTGCAGCCATTATTCTTTCGGCCCTAACCGTCTGCATTACTGCGGGCCGGACGCCAATTCCGAAATTTTGGCCTATATCAACAACGATTCGGCTGACCCCGGCTTGGAGGTATTGCTAAAAAATTTCCGAACGCTGTATCCCTATTTAAAATTTATCGCTTCCGCCAACAATATTGCCGATCCTTTTGACGAGCGCGTCGTGGAAGCGTATTGGATCGGCAACGAGCTTTTGCAAAATGTCAGCCGGCAGGCGCTTTACAGCCATTTGATTGACGAACAGGAAATCAAGAAAAGGCTGGGAAGCAAAGATTTTCGTTGGATTGAAGAAAAAATTGCCCGTCGGGCCGTGCCCCATCATTCTTTTCATGTTTTGAATATCTGGATGCGCACGGGACACGAACAGCGCGCCCACACATTAGAGAGCATGGATGCGTGCCGGGTTTCCTGGGGCAAGGTTTTAGCCGTCGACGGGCCGAATGTTATCGTGGAGACCGAACCCCTGATTTATCAGGATGGAAAATTGTTCTTGGGTTCGCCGGTTCAAAAAAAGCTGACTCGCCGTCTGGAATCAGAGCACGATATCGAACAGCTAAAGCCCGGAACAATAATCAGCATTCATTGGGACGTGCCTTGCGAGGTGATTTCCGAACGCCAGGCGGCGGCTTTAAAAAAATATACTCTGCGCAGTTTGGAATTAGCCAATCTGACGATATAGGCTCGCGAATATGCACAAATTGGTCACAAATGTCACGAATAGAGAGAAATTAATTTATCCGGAATTAAGCTATTTGCTGATGGGAGTTTTATTTGAAGTTCATAATAAATTGGGGACAAAGTATCAAGAAAAACATTATCAACGCGCCATAGAAATAAAGTTACATGAGCTAAAAATTCCATTTCAGAGAGAGCTGGCGGTTAAGGTTGAATTTGAGAACCAGCCACTGGGTGATTTTTTCATAGATTTTGTAATTGATCATAAAATTATTTTAGAGACTAAACAGATTTGGCGAATAACGGACAATGATATAAAGCAGGTTTTAAGATATTTAAAAGCCACTGGACTAAAACTCGGAATTATTGCGAATTTTAAACACCCGCGTCTTGAATTTCGTCGAGTATTAAATTAGTGGTATTTGTGTAACATTCGTGCCCATTCGTGATGTCTTTGTTTTCGGCAATCCTGATTTAGCGGTGGATTCGCTGCCTTTGCGGATTCTGCCCGCTTTGCGCGAGCAATTTCCAAAAATTCAATTTCAAGTCTTAGATCCCAACGAAGAATGGAAAATTCCCGAGGAACTGGTGATGCTGGATACGGCGGTGGGATTGAAAGAAGTAAAAGTCTTTACGAATTTGGATGCCTTTGCCGCCCCGCCCCGGGTAACGATGCATGATTTTGACGCCTTCACCAATTTGCGATATCTGCAGAAGCTGGGGAAGTTGAAGAAAATAAAAATCATCGGCTTGCCGCCGCGGATTTCCGAAAAAGCGGCCATAGACGAGGTTAGCCGCATCTTGCGGTAATTTTTTTGAAATTAACTTGTCAACATAAATCAGCTATCGCTGTATTGCGTTGACAAATTGAAATTATCGAACTTTTAGAACGAACTTGGCGGGTGGTTGCGAAAGCCTTTTAGTGGGTATATACTGCAATGAACAGGAGGTAGATATGTTTGACCAGTACAATGTTTGACCAATACACTCGTCCCAACAGGACGAACCGGAGCGTGATGTGGTACACTTTCCTTGGGCTTGCCGTGCTTGTGGCGGTTGTTGTGCTCGTGTGGGGAAGGTAGCGAAAGGAGGCCGCGATGACGGCGCTGAGGATTCTTGCGGCGATAGTCGTTATAGCCGCTGTGATTTTTCTGCTTAGCCTCGCCGGCCACTACGGCACCGGCTGAACTTTCTTTCCGCGTCTTTTTTGGGCATCCGCCCTTTTTTTATCCGCCTCCCATCCTTCGTCCCGCTCACGAGCGGGACTTCGGAGGGCAAGCCGCCGAATAGGGCTTTATATCTGTGAATTACGAGAGTCTTCAAACATCTGTCATTGCGAGGAGTCTTCGACGAAGTCGTCCCTTCGGGAGATGTCCCGTAGGGACACAACCCCGTGGAAAAAATGGCGGGATTGCCACGCTCGCCTAAACGGATCGCTCGCAATGACACCCTCTTTATGTTTCGTAATTTAAGCTTTATTCCCATTTCACTTTCAAAAAGTGAGCGCCGCAAGACATGCACGGGTCGTAGGCGCGAATCAGCTTTTCCGCCTCAAAGACCATTTGTTCGCGGGTGGCATTAGGCAGCAATCCTTGAATGATTTTTGCCAGATCCTCTTCGATGTTTATTTGGTTTTGGCCTGTGGGCACGACAATTTCACCCATCTTAACTTTGCCGTCGGAGGCAACAGAAATTTTATGATAAAGCGTGCCGCGCGGCGCTTCCACCACTCCAACCCCCACGCCTTCGTGGTCGGCGAATTTGACCGGCGCCTCGGTTATGAATTTCGAAGAAGACAAAATTTCGGCCGCGTGATCGATGCAATGCAAAATTTCCACAGCTTGGGCCAGGTTGTTGTGATAAATGTCGGTGGAAGGAAAACGCTTTAAAGTTTGCTCAGCGTCCTTTCTGGTTTGAGGATGCAATTTATCCGCGGCCAGATTCATCCGCGCCAGCGCGCCAACCATATACGCGCCACCCTTGTAGCGATAGGCCGAACCTTGGGAATAAGGCAAAACCACGTGTTCCAAATGCTCGCCGAATTGTTCTTCGGCGATAGTTTCGCCTTTGCTGGTTTTAATCGGTCCGTCCAAAAATCCGAAAAGTTCTGGCACGATGGCCATATAGTCGGTTTTGCGGTCAAAATGGAAAGGCGCTTTTTCAAAAACGGAAATCAGCCGCAATACTGCCGGCCGGGCGGCCTGGAGTTTTTTTACGGCTTCCGCGATGCCCGCCGCGTCGGGAAAATGGTTAAAGCCGCCGATGACCGGATAGAGCGCGTGCACCGAACGGCCGGCGATTAAAGTCGCCAAAAAATTTCCCGCCGACTTTACTTCAAAGCCGTCGTGCAATAGCTGGTGCTGCTGCGGGTCGCCTTCGTCAAAATCCAAGAAAGCGTCTTTACCGTAAATATCGGGCAGGGCAAAAAGATAAAGGTGCAGGGCATGATCGCGAATCATCAGGCCGTACATCGTCAGCATACGCAGGAGTTTAGTCTGCTCGGTAGCTTTAATCCCCAAAGCCCGTTCACAGGCCTCGATGGAACAAAGCAGGTGGGCGTTTGAGCAGGTGCCGCAGATCCGCGCCAAAAGCTGCGGCACGGCCACGATAGGCTTGCCTTGTATGGCGGTGGTGTAAAATCTTTTATATTCCGTGATTTTAAAATGGGCGTGTTCCACTTTCCCGCCGCGGATTCTCACGTCCAAAGCCGCCGCGCCTTCGACTTTGGTCAGCTCGTCAACGGTAAAATCAAGATCGAGAGTGTGCATATTATAGATTTTAGGTTTAAGATTTCAGGTTTTTGAGTCCGGGATTGCTTCGCTTCGCTCGCAATGACAGAATTATCGTTTTTTGGAATTTGAATATTGGGATTTATTTAGAAATTAGGAATTAGAAATTTACGCATCAGAAACAGAGACGTCAGTTCTTTTGTAATTCTTGCACCAAAGCATTAATCGTCTTCAAGAACACCCCTGGATCCATCGGGCAGCCGGGGATGACCGCGTCCACCTTCACCACGTCGGAAAGCTTCATTACTTTCGGCAGGGCGCGGAAACGGGCGAGCAAAAATTCGATTTCTTGCCGCTGCGCTTCGTTGAACTGGTTGCGCTGGCCGGAAGGCATGCCGATGACGGCGCAGGCGCCAACCGCCACCAGTTTTTTCGCGCGCGCTCGAATTGCTTTGGCTCTTTGGGCGTGTTCTTCGGAAGCGATAGCGCCTTCCACAAACGCGATATCCAGGTCGTCCAGCACGTTTTTGGATTGTAAAACCCGGGCATGGCGGAAATCGAATAAATCTTTCCATTCCTGCCAGTGGTCGTTCATCAGTTCCGTAAAAACGATAGTGCTGTCCTCACAGCAGGAAAAGGTGAACCAGCCAATTTTTAATTTTTGTTTGTTTGGAGCCGGAGCAAGAAGCTGTTTTAAATCAAAGTTCGGGTCGGCGAGTTGCGGAAGATATTCCGCGACCTTGACGTTATTTTCAATCAGTTTATTAATCGTCGCCAGTTCCGGCGTGCGGTTAACCA
>JBBUGP010000062.1:10960-12976 GCA_038077895.1 Patescibacteria group bacterium | reverse complement strand
CTGACGCTCTCTGGTCGCCCGGAACCGCTGTCCTAACTGGGGCGCCAGTCCGGTTGCGGACCATCCGACTGGGACGTTTTAAGGGGTTCTCAGAGACTCCGACTAAGGGTAACTGATGCACTCCGGTCGGGGTCTTTCGGGATAAAACTTGTCCTGAGCGACTTGTGCTGAGCCCTGCCGAAGCAAGCCGAGGGATGAGACAAATGAGACAGTCCTTAAGGGTGCTTTTTCATGTCTCGTTTTGACTTACTGAAAGAATTATAGCATGCCTGTTTGAAAGGGTGGGCGAAGGGATTTGAACCCTCGACCTTCGCTGCCACAGAGCGACGCTCTAACCAACTGAGCTACGCCCACCACGATACACCTTGTCATTCAGAGCTTATCAAGGAATCCCTTGCACAATCAAAACTAGTTTGGACAAGTGGTCCCTCCACTTCGGTCGGGATGACAACCTTGAAAAGAATAAACTCTCACACAGGTTGTATCCGCACTTGAGCGAAATTTTGTGGAGAGTCTGGATTATTTGCTGTGCCAAATAACGAGGTAATTATAGTAATTCCGCGCCATCAAGTCAACCAGTATGATTTCAAGCTTATTCTCTGATTTTGCTATCTTTATTCTGTCCATATATAATTCATTGTATGAACGAGGGCCTAAAAAAACTAGTTCTCAAAATCTTCGGCGAAAGCACGATCGGTTTTTTGGAATTTTTCCTGCGGCCGAAATTGAAAAGCGGCCAAGGTAAACCTTTTAACGGGCAAGCCTTCCGGCAAAAAATTTTCTTGGAGCTGACGCGGTCTTTTCCCTTCCAAGCGATTGTGGAAACCGGCACGTATATGGGCAGTACCGCCGAATTTATGCACTCTACCGCCCGCTTGCCGATTTATACCGTGGAGGTCAATCCCCGATTCTTCGGATACGCCAAGGCAAGATTTTTGGGCAACCGAGACATACACTTAAGCCTGGGTGATTCAAGAAAAATTTTAAATGAATTCGCGGCACGAAAATTTTTATCCGGCAAACAGCTCTTTTTTTATCTCGATGCCCATTGGTATAACGAACTGCCTCTGGCGGAAGAGCTTCGGACCATTTTCCTCCATTGGCCGGACGCGGTGGTGATGATTGACGATTTTCAGGTCCCCGACGATTCGGGTTACGGCTTTGACGACTATGGTGAGGGTAAAAAGCTTTCCCCGGATTATTTGCCAAAAATCAACGGCGCGGATTTAGCGAAATTTTTCCCCTCTGCCGGATCGGCTTCCGAAACCGGCGCCAAGCGGGGCTGTGTGGTGCTGGCGCTGTCCGCGGAAAACGCGGAGAAGCTGCGTTCCTTGCAATGTTTGCGCGGCTGAAAAACGGCTTGATATAGGCCGTTTTTTAAATCATGTAAAAAATGAGATACATCGTGGACACTTTCCGCCAAGGCGGGCGAATGGGAAATCCGACGTTTCGCGCAAGCGCTGACCCGCGCCGGTATAAAAACATGACCGCTAGTTTTTACCCGCGGATTTTTTTATGGATTTTTCTCCAAAATATTATCTTAGGCTCAGCAGAATCGCGAACAATACCACGGTCGCCGCCAAAAGCCAAGCTAGGGTGTAAAGCAAAAAAGACACGGCTTCGGTTTTTTGGCCGCCCAAAAACATCAAGGCTGGCCGGCCGAAAACTAGGCTGCCGGTAATAGCGGCGGAAAGCACAAACAGTAGAAGAAAAGCCACCGGCCCCCAAAAGTTATTTATCCCGCCGAAAAGTTTTTCGCCATTAAACATAATGCTGGCGACGACTGAAATATAAACCAAAACGCCAAGGGCGTGGAGCAGGCTTTGCCAAACCAGTGTGGATTTTTTCATATGATTATAACTTTAATTTTTAAAAAAATAATTATCGCCCGCAAACGCCCATGCCCCCGCGAGGAATCGAACCTCGATCTAGAACTTAGAAGGTTCCCATTCTATCCATTGAACTACGGGGGCACATAAGGTGCGGGGCAAGCCCACATCATGAAATTCGTAATCT
>JBBUGP010000062.1:0-10860 GCA_038077895.1 Patescibacteria group bacterium | reverse complement strand
CTATCCATTGTCACCCTGCGGGTGATGACCCGAAGGGTCAAACTACGGGGGCACATAAGGTGCGGGGCAAGCCCACATCATGAAATTCGTAATCTCGCATTCCCGCCTCGCAGGCTCGGTCGCCGATGAGGCGACTATCCATTGTCACCCTGCGGGTGATGACCCGAAGGGTCAAACTACGGGGGCACAAGCGCTGGCGGGCTGTTCTATTTGCGGCCGAACGCGCACCGCACCTGAATTATATCAAACTTTTATCTCGGCTGAAAGTGAGTTTTGGTTTGTCATAAATCGAAATTTTGACTATACTTTTAAGACTTTGGACAAGGAGGCAAAATGCTAAGACAATGGCTGATCACAAAGCTGTTCGACGCAATCTCGAACCAGTTGGATATTCGCATCGATATCCGTCACGCCGGAGGGGGTGAACAAACAGTCGGGCCGGCAGATAGCGAAGGGGGCGTCGGGATTCGCTTTGAAAGTCCGGCCGCCTATCGTCGAATGCTTTTCAATCCGTTCGCGGGGTTTTGCGAAGCCTATATCAACGGCGAAATTCTAATTCTCTCCGAAGCCGGCCTGCCTCGATTTTTGCGCGCCATCTTAGGCGTAAACTTCGGCAGGGTTTTGCCAGGACTGAGGCCGGCGCTATCTCTCTGCCGCCGCCTGAAACTTTTTAGCCAGACTCGGCTTGACCACAACTCACCGTCTGGCTGCCGGCAAAACGCCAAAGCGCACTATGACGTTCACCACAAAATCGTCAAGCGAATTTTGGACCCGACGCTTCAGTACTCCTGCGCGCGCTTCGACAATGGTGTTCAGCGGCTGGGCGAGGCACAACGGCGGAAAACTGAGACCACTTTGCTTAAGCTCCTGATTAGACCGGGCGACCGGCTTTTGGACATTGGCTGCGGTTATGGCGATCTGATATCGGAAGCCGCAAGTATGGGCGCGGAAGCGGTTGGTATCACTTTAAGCGCCGAGCAAGCGGCGTACGCCACGGAAAGAATGCAAAGCAAGCACTCCGTAGGCTGGTGGCGAGTTTGGGAATGCGACTATCGCGGTGTCGAAAAGATGCTTGAACTCTCGGCGACTGATCGCTTTAACAAGCTCGTCAGTATCGGCATGTTCGAGCATGTCGGTCCGCGTCATTGGAAAGAATTCTTCCAAACGGCTTTCCGGCTCTTGGAAACGGACGGGGTGTTTCTGCTTCAGACTATTTTCCGCGACAAGCCCGCGCCAACCGATTCGTGGATTCGTGAACGGATTTTTCCCGGCGGCTTTATTCCCGACGTCGCCGGCGTTTTACGAGCGGCTATGGAAGCCGGGTTTGAACTCCGCCACTTTGAAAACTGGCAAAATTGGTACGAGCGCACCTGCGCCGAATGGCTTGCCAACCTGAGGATGCTTCGGAGATTTGTTGAAGAAGATTTCGGCCTGCGGCATTTCAAAACGCTGGAGCTGTATCTGGCTGCCAGCGCCGCCGCTTTTAGCCGCCACTTGCAAGTTGGCCAGTTCGTCTTCACCCGCGGAAAACCGAGTTGGTCGCTTGCCCGGATGAACGAAGCGATCCATGCAGTTTCCGCCGCCGCGAGAGCCTAAGCTTGCGCGAGCGGTTTTTTTTATAGGATGTTTCTGGTATGATAGAGAAAACCACCTCGTCACGCTAAGCGTGACACTCCTCCTTGAAAAGGAGGAGAAAGCTAATGAATATGACCCAGTAATACAACTTCCAGATTGTTCTTCTCTGGCTCTCTTTCTGGGAAGTTCGCGGAAAATGAGAATATCCTCTTGTTTTTAAAAATTCGGGAACAGGTTACGGAAGAACATAAATTCAGACGCCAAAAATAGCTAAAAATTACTTTTCTACTTCAGATTTATCTTATCATTGTTAATCTAACTCAGTCGCCACCAGGCGTCTGAAACTGGAAGTTGATATACTGGGATGAAAAAACTTCATTGGATAATTGTAATAATTCTGCTGGTGTTAGCGTCATTATTTGCGATATTCTACAAAAGCGTTTTTAAGCATTACAGCCTGCCGGAAGGCTCACCAGCCGAAAGACCGCTAAATTAGAATCAAGAGTAATGATTCATTTCTTTCGATTTACACTCCAATTCGCAAAACAAGAAAAGGGCAAAATCGCCCTGATCTTTATTTTTGTAACGCTTTCCCAAATCTTCTCTCTGGCCGAGCCGTTTTTTTTCACGCGCATTCTTGACGGTTTCCTGCGGCGCATCGGCGATAAAACCCTCTTCCCCACCGAAGCGGTTTTCTTTCGCCAAATTTCCATCATCGTGATAATTTGGATCGGCGTGGCTTTTGCCGCGCGTACTTTTAAAAATTTACAGATGTTTTTTGTCGACACGGTTTCCGACCGCATCGGCATCCGGATTTTTGAACACACTTACCGCCATACTTTGGCCCTGCCTTTGTCTTTTCACAGCAGTTACAAGCCAGGAGAAGTTTTGAGGAAAATCAGCAAAGGCCGCGAAGATGTCACCAAGTTGTTTTCGGTTTTTTTCGACAAAATTTTCCAAAATTCTTTCGCCATAGTTTTGGTCACTGCCTATGTTTTTTGGCGCAGCTGGCATTTGGGCTTGGCCCTAGTCGCTTTCGTGCCGCTGTTTTTCGGCGTGACTTACCTCTTCACAAAAAAAATCCGTCGGACGCAAAACGAAATCAACCTGGCCAACGAGCAGATTTTCGGCACATCTATCGAGGCGATGAATAATATCGAGGTGGTGAAATCTTTCGCCACCGACAAGCAGGAGGCGGAAAACGTCGGCCACGACAACCGCCTTTCCCACCAAAATTTAAAAAAGAAATCCATCGCTTTCCAAACCCTGGGCTTTTGGCAGGGCACGATAGTCAACCTGGCCCGCGTGGTGCTTTTGTGGTACGGCTCGATTTTAGCCTTTCGCGGCGTGGTGAGTTTCGCCGACGTAATTTTGTTCACCTTTTATTCTTTCGCCGTCTACCAGCCACTCTACGACATCGGCGGCATTTACAGCCAATATATGGAAGGCATTAGCGCGGTGGACCGCCTGCAAACTCTGCTCTCCGAGCCGGTGACCATCACTTCCCCGGCTTCCGGCCTAAAGCCAAATAAACTCCGGGGCGAAGTGGAATTTCGCCGCGTGTCTTTCGCTTACGGCGGCGGGCGGGAAAAAATCCTCTCCGACGTCTCTTTTAAAATCGCGCCGGGAGATAAGCTGGCGATCGTCGGATTATCCGGCGGCGGAAAATCCAGCATCATTAAGCTGCTTTTGAGGTTTTACGATCCGATGAGCGGCGAAATTTTAATCGACGGCGAGAATATTCAAAAATACGATCTGACAAGCTTGCATCGCCGCATTGGTTTGGTGTTGCAGGATAACGTGCTTTTTAACACCAGCTTGGAAGAAAACATCAAGTACGGCACACCCAAAGCGACGGGAGAGGAAATAGCAACTGCCGCGAAGCGCGCTTACCTTTCGGATCTTTTGGAACGGCTGCCGGAAAAATTGAAAACGCTGGTCGGCGAACGCGGGCTTAAGCTTTCCGGCGGGGAAAAACAGCGCGTGGCGATTGCCCGGGCGATTATAAAAAAACCGGACATCTTGATTTTTGACGAAGCCACTTCGAGTTTGGATTCTCACTCGGAGGAAATGATCAAGCGGGCTATTGGCGAAGTTTCCAGGGATATAACCAGCGTAACCGTGGCGCACCGTTTTGCCACGGTTTTGGACGCCGATGAAATTATTTTACTGCGCGCCGGCAAAATTATCGAGCGCGGCAACCACGGCCAATTGCTGACGCTGAAAGGAGAATACGCTAGGCTTTATAACCTGCAAACCCAGCGGCAGCACGCGGAAGAAGAAGTGGTTTTGGCCGAAAAAAATCTGGCGGCGGAAAGAATGTCCTGACAAAGATGCCCTTTGCAAAATACTGCAAAGGGCATCTTTGTCATTTGCAACATTATGCTTTTTTGTGTAAAAATACAAATAGAAAATATGCTTAAACTTCTCCTCATTTCAATTCTTTTGACGATTGTCTATTCCTGGGAGGAATTTAAGCACGCCCTGCGGACGCTCGCTTATGGCTTGCTTAAAAAAAATCCGCCCCGCTATTACGCGGCGCATATCGATCAGTTTGTCGGAACAATCGTGATGGTCGCGGCCGCTCCGGTGGGACTGATTTATTTTTTAGGCAGCCAGCAAACCCTCGCAAGCAAGCTGTTTTGGCTTTTTGCCGGATTGCTTCTGGTTTCGTTCGTCTCGGCCGGCAGCGCGATTTTTGCCCGCCGGCTGAAAATGACAAGCAATGTCAGCGGAGCCCAAAAAATCATACCGCTAACCTACGCCGTTTTAGGCCTGTTTACGCCGATGTTTCAATTTTTCACCGGGATTGGGGAAGGCCAGCGACGGGGCTTAACCAAACTGACGTTTTACTTAAGTTTGCCGGCTCTTATCGGCCTGCTGTTTAAATATTTGCTAGATTATTCCGCCCCGCCCGCCGAACTGCTACCGAATCTGGACGCCGGCATCGTGGTTTTGGTCGGCGCCTTGTTTATCCGAATCGTGGTGGAACTTTTGGAAACAGCATTTCGACTTTATCGGCTGGAAACACTTTTTTCTTACTTTCGCATACTTTTAGGCATCGCCTTGGCCGCGATTTTAACGATGGGGTTGGTTTAAAAAAATCCCCACTGAGGGGATCGGCTAAACCAAAAATCTTATACTCGCGAGATAAATCTTGAAAGCAAAACCTTCGGCGGAAGCCCCGTGCTCTTCATCCTTTTATCGATTTGCAGCAGGTGTTTTAAAATTTCCCGAAGTTTTGGCTTGGAATAATTTTGCAAAAGCGGCAGGTTCGCCCTTACCCGCCACGGGCTCCAGCCTAAGGCGTCCGCCAGCTGGCCAGCGCCGCCTTCGTCTTTTGCCGAAGCCAGCTGCAAAAGCGAGCGAAACTGCCCGGCCAACGCGCCGACGATCATTAAAGCCCGGCCGCGGGCGTCGGCGGCTTTGGATTGATTGGCGTCCAAAAGTTCGTTTAAACAGCGCAGGCTGTTTTTTAAATCTTTTTTTCCCAAAGCGGTAGTGAGCAAAAACACGTTGTCCGAAACCTTGGCCGCCACCAATTTTTCCACGTCGGCGGGAGAAACCTGCCGCCCTGCGGCATAGCTGATTAATTTATCCAGTTCGCTTGTAACCTGCCAAAGATTATAAACCTGCCGAGAGTCATAGCCAGCCGCGGTTTTTACCCGCTCGGCCAAATCGCGCCCGAGGCGCACCGCCAAAAGTTCCGCGGCCGCGGGCGAAATTGTTGCTTTTTTTTGCCGCGCATAGTCTTGGATAAACCGGTTTAAATCGTGGCCGTCGGGAATTTCAAAATTTTGGATTTTCGCCAGGCCCTTTGTTACTAAGGCCGACAATTTTTTATAAAGTTTTAAATTTTTCTTTACCGCGCCTGCCTCCCAGAAAACCAAATATACCTCCTCAGCAAGAGCGTCTAGGAGCTCGGCAGCTCCTTCCATCATTTCGGCCGGCTGGCCGAAAAGCGATTTAACCACCACCAGCCGAGTGCTGCTAAAAAGACTCGGCGAAGAGACGGCGTCGCGCAGCTTCTCAATAATCTTTTCCTTTTCTTCTCCGGCGTCTAGGCGGGTAATGCCCTGGCGGGAATGTTTGGCGGCAAACGCCGCGACCCAGGCTTCGACTTTTTTTTGGACGCTGTGGTCGTCAGCGCCGTAAAATAAAAAAATCCTAACAGTCTTTAATTTTACAGATTTTTTTAGCTCCATAGTCAAATTTATACTTTTAACATGGTGGTTTAAATCAGTGAAAATTTTGAATTTCGAATTTATGAATTTCGAGTGAAACTAGAAATTCGAATGTTTTAAAATTCAAACATTCTAATTTCATTCAAAATTCGAGTTTAAAAATTGAAAATTTCTAGAAAAGCCCTTTTTCCGATTTTTCGGACTTCACTTTTTGATTCATCATCCGCTGCAGATCAGATTGGCGGATCTTCCATTCTTTGCCGATCTTAAACGCCGGCAGTTTGCCGTGCTTGCACCATTCCCAAACGGTCTTGCGGCTGACGCCGAAAAACTTGGCAATTTGTTCGGCATTGAGGATTTTGTCTGCGACACCTGACATAGTATGTCCTTTCTTTATGTATTGTATCACCGTAAGAACGGTCAAGCAATAAGAAATCCGGTTGAATAGAGCCGACTTTTATTGTATAATAAATCCCGGATTGCCAGATTTTTTTTAGTAGCTTCTTTTCTGAAGTATAAGGATAAAAAATACCTGCCCGCCAAGGCCTGGCCCCCGTAGCTTAATGGATAAAGCTCTGGTCTTCGGAACCAGCGATGTGGGTCCGATTCCTGCCGGGGGCAGGGCTTTGGCAGGCGTGATTACGGCAGAAATTTATACGGGTGTGAAAAAGATAAATTATCGCGGGACGTTAGCTCAATTGGTAGAGCAGGGGCCTCTTAAGCCCAAGGTTATAGGTTCGATTCCTATACGTCCCACCAGAAAAATTCCTTTTCTTCGGACTAGGAATTTTTCTTTTTGTTCATAGATTACACGATCGTGTAACTACCGAACAAAAAAAGACAGTGCTCAAATTGAGTCTGTCTTAACGAAACAGCCGGCGGCGGCCGAAAACCTTCCAATGTAAAATAGAGTAAATCCGTACAGTGGGCCCCATCGGAACGCCTTGGCCTTCACCCACGCGATGACGGTGGAACGGATACCAAGCCACACCAATGACCGGCTGATAGGATTTGGATTTGAACGCGGGAGGAACGTAACTTGCCCGTAAACCGGCGGCCAAAACGTCGCGGCCCGGCTGATGGAAGTTTTCCGATTCCAAGCCCGCCCAAAATCCCCTTCCGACTTTCCGCTGAAGCGTCCATGTTTCGTAAAGTCCGCGGCCATTAATTACCGGCGCCGTTTCCAGATAAACGTCCATCTTTGCGGGCAGGGTCGAATAGAAACGGAAGTCGAGGAAAGTCCGGCCCCCGGCGCGATTCCATTGCTTCTGGATCATTGTCTCCAGCCACCAAGAACGGGTACCGTAGCCAACGCCGGAAAACAAATTGATGTTGTCCGGTTTGTTGGCCATAGCGTTGCCGGTGGTCCAGGTGACAGCGTAAAATCCCTTACCGAGCGGGAATTTGAAGTGGCCGATCGGCCGCAGTTGGGTAGATGTATTCTGCGCAGAGAGTGCGGCGGAAATAAATACCGCCAGCGCCAAAATTCTCATTTGCTCCTCCATAATCTTGATAGTCTATTCCTTCTCTGCGTTTTTCAAGAGCTTTCCACGCCTTGAGGTCTGTATTTGACAGGCCAACCAAAGCACGTACATTACACCGAAACCGGTTAAAACCCCCGGCGCGGAGAGTTGACCCAGTTTATGTTTATACATAACACACCAGGCCGAAAACGCGGCAAGCAACAAGCAACAGAGCTCGCGAAAAAGAAGTCTTGGTATGCGGACATTCTTCCGAGCCCAAGAGGGAAAGACCGAAAGCGCCATCATGGAAACCCACACAGGGACAGAAAGCCACCAAACGGCCACCAACGACGCCCCCGACAAAACTCCCCACAAATAATTAGCCATATCTCCTCCTTTTCAACTCACCAGTAAATGGCAAGCTGGAAAAAAGAAAGGAGGCACGCAAGGGCGCGGAGCTCCTAAAAACAGAATCGGGCTCAATTTCGTTTCTTATGAACCCAATCTTCAAACCTCTTGCGAGAGCGATCCTTCAGAATCGTGTCTAGCGAGATAGCCAAGCAGATGAATAATGCGAGTATTAAGATCCGCAGAATCCACTCTAAGGCCATTTCAAACATACTTCCTCCTTTCAACCCGCCAATGATTGACGAGCTGGAAAAAAGAAGGAAGACGCGCGAACGCGCGGAGCTTCCACGAATCCCTCCAAGTTAGATAAAAAGGTCCGTACGTAAATGTACCCTGATCGCCTTCATGCCAGAGATACCAGCAATGAGGCGATGAGGTATACTCTCGGGAATCGTAACGCGTGAGCCGGGACGCAAAACTTCCCTAATCGTCTCTACTCTTTTTTCCTTCCAAATAACGCGCTCGGCTTCCAAAGTCCCCCCGCCCTCGACTACCGTAATGATCTCAACCATATATCCGACCAAACAACACGGTTGTTCACCGTCTGCTGTATTAACCGGAAATTTACACACCTCGATGTAAAACCCCTCGCCTGGCGGAGTAAAATTCTGGCGTTGAATTCCATTCGGGCAATCGTGCCAGGGCACGATATGATCGAAGCCGACGATGGGAGTCTCCGCGTCCTGCGATACGAATCCTGAATTCCATAAATCCACCAATAGAACCCGCAAAAACTCGCGCTTGTCGTTCATTTGTTCCTCCTCCAACCGTCTTGACAGTTGAAGAAAAAGCATATATTATATCTTTAGAGTGGCCAAGACCACCATAGGGTGGTGAGTATCACCATAAAAAATTATTAACCTAAATTAATTCTTCCCCTCGTGAGGGGAAGTTAGATGGGGTCATAGAAAGCGCGGAATAATCCCAAAGTTCTCTTTGACCTCCTCTTAATCCCCTCCTCACGAGGAGGGGAAATAAAAAATATGGACCAAACAATTTATGAAAGTTTAGGCCTCTCCCCTAACGAGGCCAAGATCTACGAAGCTTTGGTGGAACACGGCGAAATGGGCGTTTCGGATATTTCCATCAACGCCAAAATCCACCGCCGCAACGCCTACGACGCCATTCACCGGCTGATAGACAAGGGCTTAGTTTTTGAAATTATTTCCGGCGGGGAAAACAAATACAATGCCGTGGATCCGGACAAGTTAACCGAGCTTTTGGTTGAAAAACAAAACCGGCTGACCGAAATTCTGCCGGAGCTGAAGAAAAAATTTTCCCGCCGGCTGGCGCCGGAAGAAGCCTATATTTACCGCGGACTGGAAGGCCAAAAAAATATTTTCCGCGACGTTTTGCGCGTCGGCGCCGACAGTTATTTTATCGGCGCCAAAGGCGGCTGGTATGATCCGCGCCTGCAGGCGGCACGGAAAGCTTTTTTTGCCGAAGCTAATCGCAAAAAAATCAAATTCATCCAGCTTTTTGACCACATCATTAAACAAGACCCGGCGTTTCCCAAACATTTTGAGGGCAAGTTGACTTATCGCATTTTGCCAAAAGAATACACCACCGATTCGGCTATTCATATTTTTGGCGATTACGTCGTAACCTATACCGGAATGAGTTTCAAAAAACTCGCCGATGACACGGTTTTTTTCGTCATTCGCAGTTCCCATCTGGCTGAATCTTACCGAAAATGGTTTTGGTATATGTGGAAGAAATCGAGTCGGTAGCGGGCGGATAATATCCGCCCCTACAAATTGCGGGAAATTATACAAGAAATCCTACAAAACCGTACTAAAATACGAAAAATGCCCTACTGACAAAGATGCCCACAGTCAATTGACGAAGGGCATCTTTGTTGCTTTGTCATATGGTTCTTGATTTTTACGTGAAAAAATGCGATAGTGAAAGGAATCGGCAGAAGCCGGTTTGATGAAAAAGGAGGCAGAAATGATCAAACGCTACACTCGCCCCGCAATGGGTGAGATTTGGAGCGAGGACGCGAAATTCCGCAATTGGGTTACGGTGGAAGCCGCGGCCCTGCGCGCCAAAGCCGCGGCCGGGGAATTTGCGGCGACGATCCCGGACCAGCTTGAAAGTCTTGTCGCGGTCGTGGCCGAAGAAGTTGATCGCCTGGAACGGGAGAAAACCCGCCACGATATGAAGGCGTTCTTGGAGCTCACCGCTTCCCAACTTCCGGCGGAACTGCAGCCCTACTGGCACGACCGGATGACCAGCTACGACACCGAAGATACCGCCCTGGGCCTGCAATTGCGCTCTTCCGTGCAGGAGATCCGCAAGACCCTAACCGGCTTCATGGCGGCGCTTAAAACCCGCGCTTTGGAGCACAAATACACGCCGCAGATCGGCCGCACGCATCTGGTGCACGCCGAACCCATCACCTTCGGGGTGAAGCTGGCCAACTGGTACGCGGAATGCTTTCGCCATTTCGTGCGGCTGGACTACTTGGAGCAAAGGGTATCCGTCGGGAAGCTTTCCGGCGCGGTCGGCATGTTCACGCTCGACCCCGAAATCGAGGCGAGAACTTGCGAGAGTCTCGGCCTGAAACCGGTGATTGCGACGCAGATCGTCTCCCGCGACATTATCGCGGAATACCTGGCCACACTCGCCGTAATCGGCGGCACGGTCAAGAAAATCGCCGATAACATCCGCCATATGCAGTCCACCGAAGTGCGGGAAGCGCAGGAATACTTCGACCCCCGCCAGACCGGCTCTTCGGCGATGCCGCACAAGCGCAACCCAATTTCGTCCGAAAGCGTGTCGGGGTTGGTGGCTATACTGCGGGGAAATGCCCAAGCGGGATTCGCCCTCCAAGACGACCTGCACGAACGGGTTTTGTGCAACTCCGCGCCCGAGCGCGTCGTCCTGCCGGATTCTTCCATTCTGCTGGACTTCATCCTTGCCCGAATGACGAGAGTTCTTGAAAAGCTCATCGTCTACCCCGACCGGATGGAAGCCAATCTCAAGCTGACCCGCGGCCTGATTTTCTCCGAAGCCGTCCTGTCGATGCTGGCCAACAAAGCCGGCATCCCCCGCGAAGCAGCTTACGACACGGTCAAGCGGATCGCCCAGCGCTGCTGGGATTCGGGAGAGTCTTTCGCCGCAGAGCTTCTGAAAAGCGACGCTATCCGGCAACACGCCAGCCCCGCCGACATCCTCGACTGCTTCAACCTTCAAGACAGGATGAAACACGTCGACTTCATCTTCCG
>JBBUGP010000061.1:0-5705 GCA_038077895.1 Patescibacteria group bacterium | reverse complement strand
ACATCTCCCGAAGGGATGACTTCGTCGCAGACTCCCTGCCTACCGGCAGGCAGGCTCGCAATGACAGATGTTTAGAGAGTTTTGTAATTCATAGTACCTATTACTACGTCCGCTCGAAATTATTCTTACACTTTCATTATATACCCAAACAAACAAAAAAGCCGTGTTGATAAACAACGGCTAGGATGAAACTTCTTTGTTGGTCAATCTAACAAATGCCCAGGAGAGGATTTGAACCTCCAAGCCCTTGCGGGCGCTGCCACCTCAAGGCAGTGCGTCTACCAAGTTTCGCCACCTGGGCAAGTTCTCGCTAATTTTAACATATCAATCAAACAAAAAAAAGCCATCAACTCTCGCAGTTAGAAATCTATAACCTGAAATCTAAAATCTGCAATCTGCAATGCTAAGTTATTTTCCACCCGTTCTCGGTTTTTTCAATCTTGCCTTTCAACTTAAATCCAGCGGCTAGTTTATGCCCGCCGCCGCCGAAACTTCGGGCGATGGCCGAAACGTCCACGCCTTTGTAGGTTTCCGAGCGCAGGCTGCCCTTAATCTCATCGCCGCGCTGTTTTAAAAGCAAAGAAAAATTCGCTTCCGGAATCGTGTTCAAAATTTCGGCCACGCCTTCCAAATGTTCCGCCTGCGCGCCGATTTCCGCCAATTCCTCTTCCGTAACGATGCTGTAAACCATTTTTTGCGCCGGATCAAAGCGGGCGTTTTCCAAAGCCCGCGCCCAGGCCTTTAATTTCGTCAGTTCAAGGTTGCGAAAGGTATGGCTGGAAATCCGGTCGATGCGCGCGCCTTTACGCATCAATTCCGCCGCGATTTCCAAAATTCCGGCCGTGGTGGATGCGTGCCGAAAGCCGCCGGTATCGGCAAAAATTCCGGCCAAAAGATTGGTGGCCGAGGCCTTGCTCATCGGCAAATTTAAAAACTTTATAAACCAATAAACCACCTCCGAGGTCGCCGCGGCGTCCGGTTCCACCAAATTCAGCGTACCAAACATTTTATTGTCGTGGTGGTGATCGATGTTAATAACCTGCCGCTTCTCCAAATCCAGCTCCGCAAAGCCGTGCCGCTCGGGCGATCCGCAGCCCAAAAGAATAATTAAAGAAGGAATGTTTTCCGGCAGGCTTTCGCCGACGTTTAAGGCCCCGGGTAAAAAAACCAAATTTTGCGGCACGCCGCCGGCCGCCACGGCGTAAATTTTTTTGCCCTTCTTAGCTAAAGCTTCCTCCAAAGCCAAAAGCGCTCCCAAATCGTCGCCGTCGGTGGACTCGTGGGAGAGCAGTAAGACCTCGGCGGCTTTATCCAATAAAGCGGCCGCCGCTTTAAAATTTATTTCCCTATCCGTCATCTAATTTTGAGATCACTTGATTGATATGGCTGGAAAATTCTTCTGAGGAATCGATGTAAAAAGTGATTTTCGGCACAATGCGAGTTTCGGATTTTTGATAAAGCCTCCCCTGGATTTCGTAAAGATGGGTTTTTAAAATATTTAAAACTTCTTCCGGATCCTGCCCAACCGAGGAAAACCAAACTTTAGCTTCCCGCAAATCGGCGGTGGTCGCTACCGCGTGAATGGTAACCAATCCGGTTAGGCCTGTAAATCTTTCCTCCAAAATAATTTGGGAAATTTTCTCCCGTAAAACCGAATTAATCTTTTTTTGCCGCAACGATTCCGGCTTACCCAAATGCTTGGCCATAACTTAATTAAATCAAGAATTAAGAATTCTTTTTACGGTTAATTCATCTGACGCAGAGTGTTTGCGTTCTTCCCTTAATTCCTGATTCCTGATTCTTCTTAAAATCTTATGTGCTAACCGTCTTCAACTTCTTCTCCTTAATCCGCTCTTCCAGCACGGCGATGTAATCGCCCTTCGCAAGCTTGGCCTTGGTGGAAATTTTTACGCCGAACTCCTCGCCTTTTTTCACTTTGGGAATCGGCAATTTGTTGTGCTGTAATTCCTCGATCTTACCTTCGCCGATCTTACCTTCGCCGCGTTCGATGGCGACTTTCCGGTCGCGGGCAATTTCCCCTTCGGTTACCACGCCGCCGACGATCGTTTCGTTTTTCTCCGTCATAAACACCGCCAAAATTTTAGCGCGGCCGACAACCAAAATTTCCACTTCCGGCAAAACCATCTTCAAAATCGCCTGGGTCACCTCTTCCGTCAGCTCGTAAATAATGTCGTAGACGGCGATGTTGACTTTCTTTTGCTTCACCAGCCGGGCGGCCGCCGGCGAAACGTTATTGTGAAAGCCGACAATGTTCGCGTGGGCCGATTCGGCGTTTAAAACGTCCGATTCGTTAATGTCGCCCACGCCGGCGGAAATAATTTTGATTTTCACATCCTTGTTTTCCAGCTTATTCAGCTCCTGGGTGATCGCTTCCAGACTGCCTTGCATATCGGCTTTGATGATCAAATTCAACTGCTGGTTTTCCACGTCCGCCGCAATGCCGGACTTCGCGGCCAAGTGCTTGGCTTTGCGCGACAAAAGCGCCTGACGGGCGACAGCTTCCGCCGTCCGCAAATCGGGATACACGCGCAGGAGGTCGCCCACGCCTGGTACTTCCGAAAGACCGGAAATTCTCACCGGCGTGGAGGGGCCGGCGGTTTTCAGGTTGCGCCGGTGCTCGTCGTGTAAAATTCGGACGCGGCCGTAACCTGCGCCCACCGAAACAATGCTGCCCACCGCAAGCGTGCCGCTCTGGATAATCACCGAAGCGGTTGGTCCTTGGGTTTTGGAAAGCCGGGATTCGATAACCGTGCCGACGATTTCGCCCGACGGGTCGGCTTTAAATTCCGCGACTTCGGCGGTGAGCAAAATCATATCCAAAAGCTTGTCCACGCCGAGATTTTGTTTGGCTGAAATCGGCACGAAAATCGTGTTGCCGCCCCATTCCTCCGGCGCCACGCCGGCTTCGGCCAGCTGTTTTTTTACCAGTTCCGGATTGGCTTCGGCCTTGTCGATTTTATTCACCGCCACGATCATCGGCGTCTTGGTTAGCTTGGCGCGGTTAATCACTTCCAGCGTCTGTTGTTTGACGCCGTCGTCGGCGGCCACCACCAAAATAATAATGTCGGTAACGTTCGCCCCGCGGGCGCGCATCGCGGCAAAGGCCTCGTGGCCGGGGGTATCTAAAAATGTTATCCATTTTTCTTTATACAAAACCCGATAAGCGCCGATGTGCTGGGTAATCGCGCCGGCCTCGGTATCAATAACGTTGGTCGAGCGGATGGTGTCCAAAAGTTTGGTCTTACCGTGGTCAACGTGGCCCATCACCGCCACAATCGGCGGCCGGGGCTTTAGGTTTTCGGAGTTTTGCCGCGCCAAAACATCGGCGACGGTTTCCGCGCCAGAGGCGCCCTCGCGTGCTTGCTCGGCGATAAATCCCAATTCGTGCGCCACCACGGCGGCGGCGTCGTAATCTATCTGCTCGTTTAAAGAAGCCATCACGCCGTTGGTAATCAGGGATTTAATAACGGCGGAGGCGGGCAGGCCAAGTGAAACGGCGAAATCGCGCACCGAGATAACTGAAGGAATGGTTATGGTTTTTACGGCGCTAGTCGCCGGCCCGGTGATTTTCGGCTTGGGCTTAAGCTTATCTAAAATTTCCCGCGCCAGGACGTTATCAACCTTGCGGGCGCGAGCCGAAATGCGAAAACCTGCTTCCGACATCCGCCGGCGCAGTTCGGTCACGGAAATATTCAGTTCTTGGGACAGTGAAGCGATATTCATTGTTTTTTTCTCCCCCTACCCGCCTGTCCTCCGAAGCTTTAGCGAAGGAGGAAGGGGGAGATGAAGAGGGGGTGGGAGAAATTATTTCTTAACGCTAACCTCTTATATTAATCTATTGTAGCTTTCTTTTCAAGGTCTGGCAATGATTTTACACATTTTAAAAACCGATTTTTCATCGGCTTTTTCTGACACCTAATTTTCTCCACTTTTGTTGCAATTACAACTTTTTTGAACAAAACTGTTCTAGCTTGTTTATAACCCAAATGCCTCGCGCAATTTTTTAGTCCCGTCAATCCTTTCCGCTAAAATCATGCGGATAAACGGCCTGATCTCATAAATATCCCTCAAAATTTCTATCTGGTCCTCACAAGGATATGGATAGACCCAGACGCTTTTTTGTAACATCACGAAACCTAGTTCCTTCAATTTCCTCCGAAACGTCTCGGCGCGAATGCGCAAGGTTGACGGGATGTCAAAAATCACCAGCCGCCATTTTTTATCCCAGTGCTTGGGTTTTTGGATCTGAATGTTGGTAAGTTCCAAAGCGATTGACCGTTTCCTGCCCGCCTCGGTAATTTGAAGGTAATCTTTTCCATTTTTTTGAACACAGCCGACTAATTTTTTTTCGTTTAAATAATATAAACTCCGATTGATTTGCCGCCTTACTTTGGCAAGGTCTCGGACGGGACGGCGTTCCTTTAAAAATTGGATGGCATTAGGCGCCAATACGGCCATGGCCAAAAGACCCGAGACTTTTAAGATTTCTAAAATAACTTCACTGGTGCCGTTTTTCATATCATTCTTAAAATATCTTTACCTCGCTCTTAATCTTATCACTTCTCCATTTTTGTTGCAATTACAACATTTGTGAAATAATTAGGGGAGAAAAAATAAATCACCAGTCATCCGAAAAACGAGCCGGCTGTCCCTAAAACTGCCTGTTGCGTCCGACGATAACCGGCAGTTTCTCGGCCGTCATTTCCACCACCGCCGGCGCGTGAGCGACGATTTTTCCGGATAAATAAATCGGCAGGCCTTCCGGGTTTTTGATTTCAATTTTTTTCGCGTGGATTACTGACCCGCCCGGCAGGGATTCAAAACACCTCTGCGCCAAAAGTTTCCGGTTCCGCCAGGCGGCAAAGCGGGAAAGCGAAGTGGCCAAAACCACGTCTAAAAGTTCGTCTTTCGGGTTACCCAAAACTTTTCCGGCTACCTGCGGGCAAGCGGCAAAACGGCAATTGATGATGCTGCCGCCTAAAAATTTTCCGGCGGCGTTGAAAGATCCGTCAAAAGTCAGCTCCGCCTCCACCTCAGGCATCCGAAACCAACTGCCAAAGCCCGTTGGCGCCCCCGTCCCGGCAGGCATTGGAGCAAAATAGCCAAACTGTAAATTAGAAATAAAATAAGTGCTGCCCACTCGCGCCAAATCCAAATTCTCCACCCGGCGCTTGGCAATCACCCCCACGGCCTCGGCCAAGCTGCTAATTCCCAAAATTTTGCCAATCTCGCTTTCCCGCAGCGGAATATAGCCCAGGCTGATTTGTTTGGCGTGGACCAGGCTGATAACTTCGCTGAAAGTCTCGTCGCCGCCCACGACCACCAAAGTCGTGGCGCCACGGGAAATGGCCGTCCCGACTAAATCCCGCACGGTTCGCAACTTGGTTACCCGCGCCACCTCCCCGGCGATATGATATTCCCCTAGAAGAGAAAGCAGCTGCGTCTGGTAAAATTCAAAATTCTTGCCTTCAAATTGTAGCGGATCGACCAGGTAGTAATACATGATAAAAATTTTAGTTCCTGCACACTTCAAATCTACAAATCTGAACAAATCTACGGATGTCTACAAATATTCAGAAAAGATTATCCGTAGCCATTTGTAGATTTGTTTCATTCGTAGATTTGAGTTTATTCCTCATCCATCACGGGACTTTTAGGTTTCCGGCCGTTTTGTCGATCGCCCA
>JBBUGP010000060.1:0-5651 GCA_038077895.1 Patescibacteria group bacterium | reverse complement strand
ATGTTTCCTTGGGCATGCGTAAGGAAAAATTACGCTTTCACGATCACGCCGAAAAGGAAAGGGCCCATTACGCCCGGGCGGCAACCGATATCGAGTATGAGACTCCATGGGGGTGGGACGAATTCATGGGCATTCATCATCGCGGCGAATGGGATTTAAGCCGTCATCAAAAATATTCCAGTCACGACTTGACCTACAGAGATACTCAAACCGGCGAGGTCTTTATACCTTGGGATATAGAAACTTCCGCGGGTGTCGATCGGAGCCTGCTCTTTTTGCTGGTTGACGCATATCGAGAAGAGAAAGAGAGAGTTTTTCTCAAACTTCATCCTAAACTCGCTCCTTATAAGGTCGCCGTCTTTCCGTTGTTGGCCAATAAGCCGCAATTGGTGGAAAAGGCGAAAGAAATTTACGGCGAGTTGAAACCAAATTTTATGACGGCGTTCGACGACCGCGGCAACGTGGGCAAGCGCTATTACGCGCAGGACGAAATCGGCACGCCTTATTGCGTTACTGTCGATTTTCAGTCACTGGAAGATAAAACCGTCACGGTACGCGACCGCGACACGACCAAACAAGAGCGTATCGCGATTGCCGAGCTGGCTTCTTACATCAATCAAAAATTAACGACTTAAATTTATGCGAAGAAATCCTGATACAAGATTTTTACGCCAGGAAACACCAGAATATGATCCGGAAAAACATGCTTTGGCGGATGAGGTAAAAATCAACCGGATTATCCAAAGACTTTTGGTATTGGAAAATGGAAGAAGCATTGAACCAGGAAGAAAAGGCGAAATGAGTAATGTCAGAGGCATGCTCGGTATGCTGAAAGAGAAAGGTTTTGAATCGAACAAAACTTTTAGCAATCTAAATCGGAGTTTAAAAGAATTTGGATTGCATGATGGCGAACTTCTATAAAAGTCACCGATGGACTATAAAGTCGAAAAGCTAAAAAATGGCATAACGCTTTTAACGCTCCCCATCGCCGATGCCGAATCCGCGGTGGTGAATTTTTTCGTGAAAACCGGCTCGCGCCATGAAGCGGCAAAACAGCGTGGAATTTCGCATTTTTTGGAACATCTGCTTTTTAAGGGCACCAAGAAATATCCGACGGCGAAAATATTATCCTCGACCGTGGAGGCAATAGGAGCCGAATACAACGCCGCCACCAGCAAGGAGTACACGCTTTACTATATCAAGGCGGCCGCTGAACATTTGGAGCTGATTTTTGACGTGCTTTCCGATATGCTTTTTCGGCCGAGGCTTGAGGGCGCGGAGATCGAAAGGGAAAAGGGCGTGATTATCGAAGAAATGAATATGTACCGCGATACGCCGATGCGCTACGTTCCGGATTTGCTGGAAGAAGCGATGTGGTCGGGCACGGATTTGGGCGCGCAGATTATCGGCGACGAAAAGACCGTGACCGGCATTTCCCGCCAGGATTTGCTGGCCTATATCGGTTCGCAATACGTCAATGAGAATTTAATAGTCGCCGTGGCGGGAAAATTTGAAGACAAAAAATTGCGGCATTTAATTTCTAAATACTGCGACGGCGGCCGAAACGGCCGCGAGTCGTCTTACGAAAAAGCCTCTCTTAATGGCAAAAGAATTCTTCCTATAAAATTGCAGTACAAAAATACCGAGCAGGCGCATTTGGCTTTGGGTTTTTACGGACTAAATTTTGAAGACGCGAATAACCCGGCTCTCGACTTGCTTTCCAACATCTTAGGCGGCGGAATGAGCTCGCGGCTGTTTTCGGAAATTCGGGAACGCCGCGGCTTGGCCTATTACGTGCGTATGTCGCCGCAGCATTATCAGGACACAGGATTGGTTTCCATCAACGCCGGTTTGCGCATAAACAAAGTTGAAGAGGCGATCAGCGTCATTTCGCAAGAATTAAAAAAAATCAGGCTTTCCAAGGTACCCTCCGCCGAGCTAAAAAAAGCCAGAGAGAATCTAAAAGGCCGGATTACTTTGTCTCTGGAGGATTACGAATCGCGCTTGGATTGGTATTTGGAGCAGGCTGCGTTTCGCAAAAAAATCTGGTCGCCCAAAGAATATTTTCGTAAAATCCAAGTCGTCACGCCCCAGCAGATTCAAAAATTAGCCAACCGGCTTTTTCGAAAAGAAAACTCCTGCTTGGCATTAATTGGTCCGTTTCGTAATCAAGATAGTAAGCTCTCGGGACTTATAAAATTGTGAAGTTATGAATAAAGAGGCCTCGAAATCAAAAGAAAAATATTTTTTCTGGCTGATTTTTGTTGCGGCTTTCGGCTTCAGATTTTGGGGGTTGAATTCTTTTGAGATGCAGCAGGACCCGGCCTTAAATTCGATGCGCGCTCTGGGCTGGTTTGATTTTTTAGTGGGAGTAGGACAAACCAGTCCGCTGGTTTGGTTCGGACATATTCCTTGGTGGGGTAATTTGTCATTTCACGATCATCCACCAGTCTCTTTTTTTCTGCAGTTTCTGACATTTAAAATTTTCGGCGACCACACGTTTACGGCCTTTCTGCCCTTCTTACTCGCCGGCGTTCTCACCGCGGCCGCGATCTTTATCTTTATCAAGAAATTTAAAACGTTCTCGGCGGCCTTTTTTTCGGCTCTGCTTTTTGCCTTTTCTTCCTATTCGGTTTGGGCGTCGCGCACCGGTTATTTGGAAGGCTTGGAATTATTTTTTATTATTTTAAGCATTCTTTTCCTATTAAGCTACGTTTTTTATAAAAAAAGCAAGTATCTATATTATTGGGCTGCCGCGGCGACTTTGGCCGTGCTGACCAAATATACGGCGATTTTTTTGTTTCCGGCCGCGATTTTGTTCTTATTGCTTTCCGAAAGGCGGGTTTTTAAAACCAAAGCGTTCTTGCTATCTTTAATCCTAATTCTCGTCATTTTAGCGCCGGTTATTGTGTACAATATTGAAGTATTTCTTGCTCGCGGACATTTTGACGCGGCCTTTTCTTCCATGGTCGGAATGAAACCCCAAGATTATGAAGTGCTAAGCTATAGGGAAGTTAATGTTGATGTGTTCGGCAATCTGAAAGGAATTTTTGAAGTACTTCGGCAAAATCTTTCGATTCCGTATTTTATAACTTTTCTTTTCGGGCTGGGTTGGGCGCTATTTAAAATTATAAAAAGGAAAGCCGACAATCTCATTCTATTGTTGGTTTTAAATCTTCTGCTGATGTTTTTAATGTTCGCTTTCTCCGGCGCCGGGGCGCGATTTTTGGGAATTACCACGCCATTTTTAAGCATCCTTACGGTTTTGGGTTTTTTGGATGCCCTTGAATATTTGAAAAAATTCGCTACAGCGAGAAAGCTGCTAATATCTATTGGCGTTTTGGTTCTGGCTTTCGAACTTTTTTTTTCCGTGAATACTAACATTTTAAAGCGGCCGGTTTTAAGTTCGAATTATTTCTACTCTCCCGACCGCTTTTATAGCCATGGGTTTGAAGAAATGGATCGGTTTTTTCGAAAGGAAATTCTTGGTCCTTTTCCGAAATTAAAACGCACGACCGTGCTTACGGACGAAACCACCACTCATGATTTAAAAAATCGCGACGCGATTTTGGTTGACGAGCGGGCTGACTGGTTTTCCAGGGTTTGGTACGTCGACCGCTATGTGTATTATTATAATTCCCCATTTGTATATTTTTCCGATTTAAACCGTGCGGCGGCCCAAGGAAAGGCGGGAATTTTTGAACTTTTAAGAAAGGCCGGGGCGCGGAGTACTTGGCTGGTTATAGCCAAAGGCGATAACATTGTCAGCCGAGAAAAAAATTCTTATAATGATTTACTTGTCGCGCTTTCGGAGAAGCTGGAACAAGACGCCATTGCGCCCGTTCGGGAGATTCGGGATTACAAAGGGCAAGTAGTTTTCGCGATTTATCACGTAAAGTAAAGCTTGTTAAAAAGAATCTATGCTGGTTATACCAACTTACAACGAACGCGAAAACGTGCCGGGGCTGGTGGAAAGGATTCGCAAGAATCTCGGCGGTATCCCGATTTTTTTCGTTGACGACAGTTCGCCGGATGGGACGGCGGAGGCGATTCGGCGCTTACAGGAAAACGATGACAATATTCATCTTTTGATGCGGGCCGGCAAGTTGGGTTTAGGCTCGGCTTACCGAGAAGCGTTTCGGAAGATAATGCGGGAGCGGCTGGCCGACTATGTCATTACGCTGGACGCCGATCTTTCGCATCCACCGGAAGTCCTGCCGCACTTGACCGAGAAAATCAAAAAATTTCCGGTGGTAGTCGGTTCCCGCTACATTTCCGGGGGCGACGTGCAAAACTGGAACCGCTGGCGGCAGCTTATCAGCCAAAGCGGCAACATTTACGCCCGGCTGTTAACAGGAGTTCCGGTTTCGGATTTAACCTCGGGTTTAGTGGCTTACCAAGTTGAGGCTTTGCGAAAAGTGAATTTGGATCGGATGACTTCGGACGGTTACGCTTTTCAAATTGAGATGAAATGCTTGCTCCACCATTCGAATATCCAGATTCACGAACACCCGATTACTTTCGTGGAAAGAAGAGAGGGAAAGTCGAAATTTTCCACCCCGATAATTTTAGAAGGCTTCTCGTACCCTGCCAGAGTTTTTGTAAAACGAATATTTAAATTATGAAAGTTGGTTGTCACGTTTCAAAAAGGTTTTTCTACATTATTACTCTCTCCTGGCAAGGAGAGAGTGCATCGAGTCTGCGAGAGGCAAGAGAGGTCGAAAAGTATTTATTCGCAAAATAAACTTTGTTTGAATTTATATGAAAATTGGTTGTCACGTTTCAATTGCCGGAGGTGTAGAAAATGCTCCCCAAAGAGCGGCCGATTTTGGCTGTGAAGTTTTTCAGATTTTCACTCGTAGTCCGCAAGGCGGTAAGGCTCCGGAAATTACGGCCGAAGTGGCGGCTAAATTCAAATCGGCGATGGATGAGCATAAAATGGGCGAATGTATTGTGCATACGCCGTATTTTATAAATTTCGGTTCGGCGAACAAACGAATTTTTTACGGCTCGATTTCAATCATCAGACAAGAACTGGACCGCGCTTCGATTTTGGGCGCGGCATACGTTGTAACTCATTTGGGAAGTTATAAAGACTTGGGGCCAAAGAAAGGATTCGCGCAATTAATCTCCGGCCTTGAGCGCGCGCTAATTGGTTACAAAGGCAGCGCGCGATTGCTTTTGGAAAACGCCGCCGGCGCGGGCGAGATTATCGGCGATAGCTTTTTGGAGCTGAAAAATATCATTTTCAGCCCCAAGCTTAAAAAGTATAAACTTGGAATTTGTTTCGATACTGCCCATGCTTTCGCTTCCGGCTACGATATCCGTTCCGCCGCGGCTTTGTCGAAAGTTTTGGGAGAGTTTGATAAAACCGTAGGTTTGGAAAATTTAAAAGTCATTCATGCCAACGATTCTAAAATCGATTTCGCCGGCCGCTGCGACCGGCACGATCATATCGGAATGGGTAAAATCGGCCTGTCCGGTTTTCGCGCGCTAGTCGGCAATCCGCGCCTGCAAAAAATCAACCTGTATTTAGAAACCGAGCACGATCGGGTTAAAGAAGACATTAAAATTCTCAAAAAGATGAGGAAAGTCGGATAGAGATACGAGTTTTTTACAGAAAACCGCGAGTGTACTATAATCAAAATAGT
>JBBUGP010000059.1:4629-9170 GCA_038077895.1 Patescibacteria group bacterium | reverse complement strand
TGGTCGCTGATGGCTTTGCCGCGCTGGATTTTTGACCACTTGGAATGACCGCTCATTTATTGACAAAATTTAAATAATTGACAAAATTGACATAATTTTTTTTGAACAGAAGGATTTTATTTATGTCAATTATGATCAATTTTGTCATTTTTGTTCAATCCGTGCTTGTTAAAAATCAAAGAGCTGTTTCTTCCTTTCCACTTTCCTCTTGTCCCAAAGTCTTTTTAAATTTTAGCTTGATTGTTTCCATTCGGTTCTCGATTTCTTGCAAGCGCGTTTTTAGCTTTTCGGCAAGCTCCAGTCCCCGCTCGAATTTTTTTAAAGATTCTTCCAAATTTAAATTGCCCGATTGCATTTCTTCGGTGATTTTTTCCAGCTCGGCAAAAGACTTTTCCAAATTGATTTTTTCTTCTTTAGGCGATTTTGACATAGGGAATATCTAATTTCCAATTACCAATTTCCAATAAAATGCCAAATTTCAAAATTAGTCATTGGGAATTTTGTTAGAAATTGGAAATTAGGAATTAGAAATTATCCGCCTTACTTCCGATTCCAAGCCCCCTTTTGCCAGCGTAACCGCCAGTTTATCCCCCACGGATACCTCTCCCACATCTTTGATTATTTTACCATTTTTTCTGACAATACTGTAGCCGCGCGCAAGTACCGCATTTGGAGCAAGCGAACCTAATAGCTGTTTGTCGGCTTTAAGGCGGTTTTTTTGAATGTGGATATTGTCCGCCACGCGGCGAAATTCAAAAGTAAATTTTTGAAGCAGAGATTTTATCCCATAAACATTTGTTAGAATCGCGTCCTGCAAGCTGCCGGTGTTTGTCTGAAGACGCCGCTGTTGGCTGAAAAGTTGGTTTACAACCGTCTCTTTTTGAGAATTAAGCAGCGCGGCAAGATAATTCGCAAGTTCTCCGCGGTCTGGCACGGCGAGTTGCGCCGCGTGAGTGGGGGTGGAGGCGCGAACATCGGCGGCCAGTTCGGCCAAGCTAGTATCGCGCTCGTGTCCGATGCCGACAACCACTGGCGCGCGGGAGCTAAAAACCGCCCGGGCGATTTCCTCGGAATTGAATTCCTTTAAATCTTCCAAACTGCCGCCGCCGCGGATTAAGACCACAACATCCGGCGGCTTATGATTGAAAAAATCAAACGCCCCGACGATTTCGGAAATAGCTTTTTCTCCCTGCACCGCCACCGGCGCGAATGTTATTTCCAATCCGCCCATACGGGCGTTGACGTGTTTAAGAAAGTCCGAATAAGCCGCCGCGCCGCGGGAAGTTATTAGCCCGATGGTTTGGGGGTAGGGCGGCAAAGCCCGTTTGCGCTCCGGCGCGAACAACCCTTCTTTTTCAAGCTTCGCCCGCAAAAGATTAAAGGCGCGTTTTAAGGAACCTTCGCCGGATAGTTCTAATTTTTCCACGATAAAGGAAAACCGGCCGGATTTGCCGTAGATTTTTGGGTAGCCAAACACCCGCACTTTCATGCCTTCTTCTATAGGCTGGCGAATACGGAAAACCATGGCGAAGCAGGACACGGTTTGTTCCTCATCTTTTAAAGAAAACCAAATAAATTTATTTTGGCTGACCCGCCAATCCGAAACCTCCCCCTCTATCCAGACCTGCATCGGTTGCAGGATTCCATTAACAAAATCGTTGAATTCGGAGACCGTGAAGATTTTGTCTTTTAGAATTTCCGGAATGTTCATAGTTATGTAGCGGAAACTTTCAGGTTTCCATGCGTGGAAGGCTAAAGCCTTCCGTTACATATACAATAGCCCGCGATGCCGAAGGCCACGGAAACGTTTAACGACTCTTTTTGCCCCCTTTGCGGGATTTCTACGATGGCGTCGCATAGTTCTAGATATTTTTTATTGATGCCCTTTACTTCCTCGCCCAAAAGTAAGGCCAATGGAAATTTCGGTCGGAATTTATTTATAGGAATTGCGCCGTGGACATTATTTTCGAGCGCGATAACCTGGAATTTATATTGTTCGAGCCCGCCTGCCGGCGAGGCAAGCTTGTCGAGAACCCGTTTAAGTTGCCGTTGATATTCCCACGCCACCATCTTTTCCGCGCCCAGCGCGGTTTTGGCCAATCGGAAGTTTTTAGGCGTGCCGGTATAGCCGGTTAAAAAAATTTTATCCACCCCCAGAGCGTCGGCCGTGCGGAAAATCGAGCCGACGTTATAGAGGCTTCTGATATTATGGGCGATGACAAAGAAGCTAGAATTATGAATCATGTCGCCTCCTCGGCGACCCGCCGAAAAGGCGGGAATTAATAAGTTATGAATATTTGGCAGTTCATCAGGTTATACTGGCCGATGATTTATCACATCCTTATTATAAGGGAAAACCTCAATTCCAAAAAATCCGCTTGTTGGCGGATTTGGTTTTGGGTAAGTTTTGATTGAAAGAACAATATGGTGAAGACCACGAATGGTTTCCACTAGCTCAAGCGTTTAAGGTCTGAGCTAATTACTTCCCGCAAAAACGCGGCAAGTTGAGTTTTTGTTTTTGTTTCAAAAATCCCGTTTTCGGGACGTCTTACTTACAAAGTAATTATAGCACATCTAGAAAAAAATTTCAAGCCCCGGTATGACAACTTTGAGAGCGAAGCCTTTTGTGTCCAAGGATCGAGATAAATGGCTAGAACCAGAACCAGCATAATTAAAAGTTGGTAAGTATCAGGGCTTCGCCAAAGACACAAAAACTCAAAGTTGCTCTACCGGGCAAGTCACAATTTTTTACTTTAATCCTCAATCTCGTAAGTCCCGTCGGAGTTTCTTTTTAAAGTCGCGTGCTTGTATTCTCCCCCGGTCCGATAGGTTAAATGAGCATTGCCGTCGCGGCGGGCTTCCCGAAACAGCTCCTTTCTTTGGTCGTACGTTATGGCGTGAACCAGGTAGTGGAGAATTTCGTCAGCGTGCGGGCCTTCGATTTTTACTTTTTCTACGCCGAAATCTTTAATCATATTTTTAGCACTACCCTTTTTCCAAAGTATAATGTCCTGAAGGATCGTGGCGCAAAACCAAATGCACGCCGGGTTTGGGTTGAAAATAGGCGGCGCGGTCGCTGCCGTGTTTGGCTTCGTGGAACAAATCTCTTCTTTCCTCATGCGTCATACTATGGTGCATGCGCTCGGCGTATTTGGCAAGGCTGTGATCTTCATATTTAACAATTTTATCGCCTAAATGAATTTCTCCCATATTTTTTGTGTTTAATAGTTTATATTATTCTATCATTTTGAAAATAAACTTTCAATTTTTTTCGGGGAAATAAAAAAAGGGCTGAACTCGCTTATTGCGGCGGGTCGCCCTGAAAAAAGATGTTCACGCAGGCGGTTATCAGTCGGCTTTGGCGTTCGCCATTGCCGCTTCCAGCTTCACCCATTCCAGCTTCGGTTTCCAGCAGATTTGCCCGGCCGCGATGTACTCGGCAACAGCAGGATCCTCCTGTTTGAATTGCTCGGTTGGGATGTGCAGGTAGGAGGCCACTGGGATTTCGCGGCCGTCCGGCGCATGGTAATGGTCTTCCGGCGACCGATTGATGGCGCAGGCGACAGCGATCACTTCCGCACCAGCTTGTTCAACCAAAGCAACTAGCTCGGCCGTAGTGGAGTAGTTATTCACCAAATCCTCCACCAGCACTACGTGGTCGCCAGCTTCCGGCGAGTGCCTACCCCAGACCAGCATACTCTTCTCGCGCTGGTTTCCGGTCGCGGCGGCCGTAACTTTCTTTTCGGCGAAAATCGCTCGCTTTCCATAGACTCGACCAAGCTCTCCGGCCAGCCGAATGCCGCCCATGGGCGCGCCGACAAACAGGGAGGTGTAGCTATCATCGCTCATTCGTGAGCGCATCGCGACTCTGACACCGTTAGCGAAGAACGTTAGCAAGTGCGGCCACTGTTCGGCCATGGCAAAGTTGTAGTAGACTCTGCCGACGAAGTGTTTCTTGGTGCCGTCCGGCGCGTCATACTGGCCGGCGTAGCCGACCAACGGGCCGAGCAGGCGTCCGTCAGGGCACTGCGGGCAGGCGTAGTAGCCTTTACAGCCTTTCAGGGTTTCCAGAGGTTGGTTCTGGACGACTTCTGGAATTTTGTCCATTGCGTTTTTCCTTTCCTAGAACGGGTAGTCGAGGTTGGCGGCCGCGGTTACACCCGGACCGATTCGATCTCCTCGCAGATCAGATCGATGGCGTTTTCCGGCGCGCCGATTTCGGCGGGCGGTTTGAGGATCGGCCGGCCGATGACGAGGTAGTCGGCGCCGGCGCTAATTGCGTCAGCAGGGGTTGTGGGACGTTTCTGGTCGTTGACTGCCGCCCACATCGGCCGAATGGCGGGCGTGACGATGTCAAAGCCGCAGCCGCAATGCTCGCGAATGGCTTTCGCTTCCTGAGCTGAGGCGATGACGCCGTCAAGTCCGGCTCTTTTGGCACGATCTGTCCGAACCAAGACTCTTGCGAGGAGCGTGTCTTTTGCATGATCCTGTTCCGCCATCGGCGGCAGAATTTCCAAATCGGCCAGATCGTCGTAGGTCAT
>JBBUGP010000059.1:0-4529 GCA_038077895.1 Patescibacteria group bacterium | reverse complement strand
CGCCGCGCCTTCTACCGTGTTCTTGATATCCTTGAGTTTGACGTCAAGGAAGAGCCGCCCCTTGACGGCATCGAAGAACCGACGGAGCCATGTTAGATTGAACTCTGCCTCGTTGGGCCCCTCGGGTTCCACCAAGTCGGCGATGCTAGCCAGAATGAGTTCGAAACCCATCTTGAAACCGCCGACCAGTCCGCCGATCCGTTCCGCCTTTTCGCAGGCGGTTCTGATGTTGGGAACATCCAAAGCGACAATAATTCTGTCGTTGGGTCGCGTGAATTTCATTGTTCTCTCCTTTGTGTTGTGAGTGCAGGCAAACATCCTCCTTCGCTCCGACTGAAGTGTCGGAGCTTCAGAGGATCATCTCTTATCAATCCCCGCGGCTTTGGGCCGCAGGCAGAAATAAGGTGGACGAAAAACCGTTGCCTGACTCACTAGTCTAGCAACGGCGAAAAATTTTGGCAAATGGGCGTGCTAGGATTCGAACCTAGAACCGATTGTGTATAAGACAATTGCTCTGCCGTTGAGCTACACGCCCCTGCTTCGTCAAGACTTCGCAGGGCAAGACGCACACAATCCTTCAGTGTTGCTTTGGCTGTCTTGCCCTCCGTAGCTTTAGCGAAGGAGGGAGCTACACGCCCGCAGAAATAGTATAAAGTATAAAGCGGAAAGTATAAAGTCAAAAAACCGTTGTTTTTCACAACGGTTTTATACTTTTCACTTTGCACTTTTAACTTTTTACGTAAATTACACCAACGAGCTGCTGGCCACTTTGTCGCCGGCTTCCAGCTTCATCACCCGCACGCCTTGCGTTGCCCGGCCCATTACCGAAATAGCGGCTAGCGGCGTGCGCAGGGTTTGGCCGCGGGCCGAGATTACGACCAAATCCTGTTCGGCCGTACTTGCGGTTACGTGCATATCGACAATCGGTCCGGTTTTAGGAGTGACTTTCAAAGTCTTAATGCCCCCGCCGCCGCGATGTTGGACCTTGTAGTAATTTAAATCCGTGCGCTTGCCCAAGCCCGCTTCCGAAATCACCAGCAATTGCGGTTTGCTCTTGGTAGACTTTTCCACGACATTCATCGAGATGACTCCGTCGCCTTTTCGCAGGCGAATACCGCGCACGCCAGCCGCGGTTCGGCCCATCGGACGCACATCCTTCTCGGAAAACCGAATAGCTTGGCCTCCGGCCGTGCCTAAAATTATCTCATCGTTTCCGGTGGAGGGATGCACCCATTTTAGTTCGTCGTCTTTTTTCAAAGTAATGGCAATTAAGCCGGACCGCCGGACCTTTTCTAATTCCGCGATAACGGTTTTTTTGACCAGTCCGTCTTTAGTCGCCATGATCAGGTATTTGGCCTGCAATTTTTTGGAGCGGGTTAAAACCCCCGTAGCCACTTCCCCGCCCTGCAGCTGCAGGAAATTCACCAGCGCCTGGCCTTTGGCCGTGCGGGTGGAAACCGGCAGCTCGTAAACTTTGGTTTGAAAAGCCCGGCCGCGATTGGTAAAGAACAGAATGTCGTCGTGTGTGTTGGCGGTAATAAGGTGTTCAACGATATCCTCTTCTTTGGTGGTGATACCAATAACGCCCTTGCCGCCGCGGGCCTGCTGGCGGTAGGTATCGGGCGGCAGGCGTTTAACATAGCCGGTTTTGGTCACCACCACAATTGCGCTTTCTTCGGGAATCAGGTCTTCGGCCCTAAATTCTCCCAAGGGCTGCTTAATGAGTTTAGTCCGTCGATCATCGGCGTATTTCTCTCTAATTTGGATGAGTTCTTTTTTTATAATACCCAAAATTTTTCGACCGGAGCGCAGAATATCTTCCAGCTCGGCGATCAGGAACTTTTTCTCTTTTAGCTCGTCTTCGATTTTTTTGCGCTCCAATCCGGCCAGGGTGGAAAGCCGCATTTCCAAAATCGCGGCGGCTTGGATTGGCGTAAGTTTAAAGCGTTTTACCAAATTGGCGTGGGCGATTTCTTTCGTCTCGGATTTTTTAATGGTGGCGATAACCTGGTCGATATAATGCAATGCTTTGCTTAAGCCTTCCAAGATATGCGCCCGCTCTTTGGCTTTTTTTAATTCAAATTCGGTGCGTTTTCGCACCACTTCTTGGCGGTGTTTTAAAAAGTATTCCAGTACCGACTTGATGTTTAAAACCCGCGGTTCGATGCCGTCCACCAGCGCCAGCATGTTCAAATGAAAAGTGGTTTGGAGCTGGGAATAGGAATAAAGCTGGTTTAAAATTTTGTTGGGCAGGGCCTCTTTTTTTAAATCCACCACGATGCGCACACCATCTTTGTTGGATTCGTCGCGCAGGTCGCGAATGCCTTCGATTTTTTTATTCGTCACCAAATCGGCGAATTCCTGCAGGAGTGTGCCCTTGTTTACCTGGAAAGGAATTTCGGTGATGATGATGCGGAAGTAGCCGGTTTTAGCCTCCTCAATTTCGGCTTTGCCGCGCACCACGATGCCGCCGCGGCCGGTGGCGTAAGCTTCTTTAATCGCCTGCCAGTCGTAAATGATTCCGCCGGTGGGAAAATCCGGGCCATTGACGATTTCCAGCAAATCGGCCAGCGTGGCTTGGGGATTTTCTACGAGTTTAAGGGTTGCGTCGACGATTTCCCCGAGGTTATGGGGAGGAATGTTGGTGGCCATGCCGACGGCAATGCCCAAGGTGCCGTTTAAAAGCAGGTTGGGCAGTTTGGCCGGCAACAACACGGGTTCTTTGCGGCTGGCGTCGTAGTTATCCATCCAAGTGACGGTTTCTTTTTCCAAATCAGCCAGCAGCTCTTCCGCCGCCGCCGGCAGGCGGCATTCCGTGTAACGCATAGCGGCGGCCGAATCGCCGTCTAATGATCCGAAGTTGCCTTGGCCTTGGATAAGCGGATAGCGCATGGAAAAATCCTGGGCCAAGCGCACCAGCGAGTCGTAGACGGCAACATCGCCGTGCGGGTGATATTTGCCCAAAACTTCGCCGACTACTGTGGCGGATTTGCGGAATTTGGCATTCGCCCGCAGGCCAAGTTCGTTCATGGCGAAAAGCACCCGGCGATGCACGGGTTTTAATCCGTCGCGCACGTCGGGCAGCGCGCGGCTGACAATTACCGACATAGCGTAATCCAAATAGGATTCCTGCATTTCCTGCTCAATCGCGCGCGGCCGGATTTCTCCCACACCCTCGCCTAAAGCGGCTGCGGTCGGCGATTTGGGCGGAGGGGCTGAGCTTTTTTTAGAGATTTTTTTTGCCATCCACTTCTGTTTCCTCCTTAATTAAAAGGAGGATTAAGGAAAGAATTAAATATATAACTTTCGCGTTTGGGTAATAAGCATTTTGTCATTTAGAGCGAAGTCGAGAAATCTATTTACAAGCCTGGCGTTGCCCCATTACAGATCCCTCCACTTCGGTCGGGATGACATCAAACGCGAAAGTTCTAAAATTACTCTCGTGGCAAGGCGTTCTTAATTTCTTGGGCGGCTTTCGTCAGATCGATTTCCAAAGTTTCCTGAAATTTCACGTCGGGCTTGCTTTCAAAAAAGAGATCGGAAAAAATTACTGTTAGATTATTATTTTTCGGGAGGGAAAAAATTATTTGGCCGATCACGTTTTCCTTGCTTAAAATTTTATTCGGAAAGAGTTCTTGCCCGGAAGTTAAAATTTTTGAGGCTTTGATTTCGGCATCCCCATCTTTGAGTATTATATTGTCGCGATCCGTATTTAGAAAATTCAAAATATCCAAACTCGGGTTTTGCGCGGAAAAATTAACCACTAAAGTTTTCTCCGGGGTTGTGTAAAAACCGTTTAAAGCGGCCGCGCGGTAATCTGCGGGCAGATCGAGCAGGCTGCTGGGGGTATTAGCCAGTTCATTTTTCAGTTGAGAGAGGCCTTCCTGCATGTTTTGCGCGCCAGCTTTTATCGATTCAACCAAATCGTTTTGGGCGAAATTCGGCGCGATTTTATCGAAGCGGAAAAAAGATTGAAAAACGATAATTAAAATTATGGCGGCAACCGCCGTGGCCAGCCAGAGAATTCTTATGCGGGCTTCGTAGGAAAGCGCCCGCAGTTTTTTAAGCAAGGAATTCATACATACATATCAATTACCAGAACGAATTACGAAACTGAGTTATAATAATTATTTCGCCGTAATTCTGCGGGTTTTGTAGTGACAGAACAGTGTTCTGTCACTACGGCAGATCGGGAAACCGGCAGAATACCAGACTTTGTGATACAAGGTAGCTAGTTTCTCTGAGGCGTAAGTACGACGATTCGGGTCTTCTCTTCTTCTAATTCGGATTTTTTAACCAGCAGTTTGTCCATTTCCTCTCCCTTACCGCCCATTTCTTTCAAAAATCTTTCCACCGAATCCAGTTTTACGTCGATTCCGGGAGTTTTATAATGCATCGGGATAACGATTTTCGGTTCCAGTTCGTTGACGATGCCCACGGCCTCCTCTGCATCGCAGACCGAATTGCCCCCCACTGGAACCAGCAGGACGTCGATATTATTCATTTCCTCGATTTGGCTTTGAGTTAAA
>JBBUGP010000058.1:0-4228 GCA_038077895.1 Patescibacteria group bacterium | reverse complement strand
AATGTCGGCGAGCGTCCGGCCGCAGAGGTCGTTGCGCATGCGGTTAATGACGGTGTAGGAAGGGATTAGGTATTCGAAATATCCGTTGGGCAGTTCCTTGCAGTCCCGGCCCATCTTGTGTCCCGACCTTTCCTTCATCTGCTTGCCAATCACTCTAACCCATGAATGGCCGCCGTCCCAGATCAGGCGCGTATGGGCGAAATAGTGCTCGTACTGGCATCCGGCCAAGTCGCACACCACCACCTGCGATCCGACTTCGCCATTCCTCATCGCCGGAGTGTAGAACATCACGTCGTCGTCCGTCTCCAGCAGGTTGTTGGTATGCTGGGGAAAGAAGTCGTATGACGGCTGCCAGCCAGTAGCGATGAGCGTAGTCATGATCTTGTCGTGCTCGCTCTCGTTCGCCAGAGGTCGGGTAATGTCCATTAGTGGGGTGTTCTGGGCCAACTGCTGAAGCTTGAAGTTCTTCAGCACCGACAGGACGCCGTTGTTCTCCAGCTCGGTCTTGCGCGGGGCGAGGCAGAGGGCGACAATGATCATCGCCGCCAGGTTGTACTGCTCGTGCTCGATCAGGCGTTGGAGCGCCCAGGCGAGCGTCATGTAGCCGGTCTTGCGGACGGCGTTGCGAACTTCGTTTTTCACCTTGCTCAAAGGCATGGCTATACTTCCTCCTTCAGAGTTGCTGCAAGTTTTCCTGCAGTTCACGGTTTTTCCGCTATCAAAATCTCCATTACACAGAGACTCAAAAAGTGGAAAAAGGGAATAATATATTATAGCACATCTAGATATTTTTGTCAATAGAGCCGACTTCAAGCGGGTTTGGTATACTTAAAACAACATTTTCTAAATGTCATCGCGAGGCCCGCATCAAGCGCGGGGTAAACTCCGCGTGGCGATCCCGTCTCCAGCGGGATTGCTTCGTCCCGACAGAAGCATTGGGACTCGCAATGACAGTAAGGCGAGATATTGTGGTCATTGGTATTGACGCTTCGCGCGCGAATAAGGATAAAAAAACCGGTACCGAGTGGTACAGTTATTTTGTGATTGAGGAGATGAAGAAACTTGATTTCTCACGTCCTTACCCCTCATCTGCCCTTCGGGCATCTTCTCCCGCAAGGGGAGAAGAGGGGGAGTGGCAGCTAAGAGAGAAGGAAACAGTAAAATTTATTCTTTATTCGCGCGAACCGTTAAGAGGAGATTTAGGAAAACTTCCGCTGAATTTTGAAAATCGAGTGCTGGCTTGGCCGCCGAAATTTTTATGGACGCAAATCCGACTTTCCTGGGAAATGCTGGTGCGTCCGCCGGACGTTTTATTCGTTCCGGCTCACACTTTGCCGGTTTTCGGCCGCGCCAAAAAAATTGTCACCATTCACGACGTCGGTTTTCGGGTTTATCCGGAGTTTTATTCCTGGATCGATATTTTCTACCATCGTTTTTCTGTTTGGTTCGCAAGCAAGTTCGCGCATAAAATAATTTGCATTTCGGAATTCACGAAGAGTGAATTGATCAAGTATTATCGAACGGATCCGAAGAAAATCGTCGTGATTCCATTGGGTATTTACCCCTCATCTGTCCTTCGGACACCTTCTCCCACAAGGGGAGAAGGGGGAACAGCCGATCCTTTCCTGCTCTTTATCGGCCGGTTGGAAAAGAAAAAAAATATTTTGGGGATAATCAAAGCCTTCGAGCTTGCGCGAAAGAAAATCCAAAATCTTCGTCTGGTTTTCGCAGGCCTGCCCGGGCACGGATTTGAAGTCGTCCAAAAATATCTCACGAGCAATAATTTGCGCGAAGTCGTAGAAATAAAAGGTTATATCGATGAAGCAGAAAAACAACAGTTATACGCCAGAGCTTTCGCCTTCGTGTTCCCAACTTTTTACGAAGGTTTCGGCCTGCCTATTCTCGAAGCCCAAAGCCGGAGCTGTCCGGTCATCACCTCAAAATTCGGCGCGGCGGCAGAAGTGGCCGGCGATTCGGCCATTCTTGTCGACCCAAACAATCCGCAACAAATCGGCGACGCCATAATTTCCTTACAAGATCCAGTTCGAAGGAATCAAATCATCCAAAAAGGCTTGGTTAATTGTGCGAAATATTCTTGGGAAAATACTGCCAAAGCGACGTTGAAGGTATTATCCGAGTTTTAGACAAGTTTAGACAAGGGTCATCCTTGCAAGATTGTGCAATCCTTGCAAGATTGCAAGGATGACCCTTGTTAGAGAAACAGCTGGGTTTCCAAATTTGCTGGTCCGGGCAATTTTTAGTATAATTACTCTACTTAATCGCTTTCAATAAAATGAAATTCCATTGGTCAGGAGCCGGCCACACAATCCAAAAAAGATCCTTGGAACATGCCGTTGCCAATGACCGACTTGTTAATACCTATCTTTTTTTAGGGCCGGCGCATGTGGGCAAGGCTTCGGTCGCGATGGATTTTGCGAAGATTTTATTGTGCGATGCCGACGATAAGCCGTGCGGAAAATGCGAGTTTTGCCGGCAGTCGCTTTCGGCCAGTCCGGATTTTTATTTTCTGGATCATGCCGGGACGATCTCCGTTGACCAAATCCGGGCTTTAAAAACTAAATTTTCTTTTCGCCCTTTTTCGAATAGCAAGAAAATCGCGATCATCGCCAACGCCGAAAATTTGGACGCGCAGGCATCTAACGCTCTTTTAAAAATTTTGGAAGAGCCGCCGGAACAAACATTTTTTATCCTTTGCTGCGCGAAAGCTAATGTACTGCCCGCTACGATTTCGTCCCGCGCGGTCAAACTGAATTTCACTTACGTTTCAAACGACGAAATCTCCGCGGTTTGGGGAAATGATAAAAAATTATCAAAAGCAATTTCGCGCTCATACGGGCGTCCAGGATTGATTCAAAAAATGGTTGATGATACGGAATTTATGGAATTTTGGCAGGAAAGTGAAAAGAATCTGCAAGCGCTTTTTTCCGCGACGGATTTGGAAAAACTGCAAATTTCCTCATCTTTAGCCGAGCTGGAAACCGAAGAGCTCGGTGTGTTATTGGAGCAATGGCTGATTCATCTTGACGCCAAGCTTTCCGGTTTGGAAAAAACTTCGGAATTTGAAAATTTGGGAAATACTATCAAAGCTATAATCGACGCCGCGCAGAATTTGCGAATGAACGCCAATAAACGTATGCTTTTGGATAATTTAGTTTTGCAGTTCAGAAGCTAAAATTTTTTTTTTAAAAAAAATTATGGACAAAATGAAGCAATTCAAGCCAGCGCCAAGAGTATCCACCGATACCCGCCTTCGCGAAGCTACGGCGGGTTATCCGCCTGAACTCTCGCGCGGAATCCGCCGAAGCAAACTTCCCGAAAACCAGGTTCACGAACGAAATTCGTACCGCATCGCCCGTCCGCCTGAGGCGGACGGCCTTATGCGGAGGCGGATAAAAAAACTTTCAATCATAATTTTAGTTTTCACTTTTGCCGCGTCCTGCAGTTTAAACCCGTTTGGGGGCGTCAGCTCGGCCGGTGGGATGCTGAAAAGTTCCGATAGCGGGGACAGCTGGGAGCTGAAAAGCAGGCTCGAGGACGGATCGGCGCTCGGCAGTTTGGGTGTAGCTCGTACGCGGTTGGATCCCAGCGATAAAAATCGCCTGTACTTGGCAAGTTTTACAAAAGGCGTGTACCAAAGTTCTAACGCCGGCGATAACTGGAAGAACGTATTAACCGGTTCTAGGATTTATGATTTGCAAATAAACCCGACCAATGGCCAGGAAGTTTACGCCGGCGGGACAACAGGCAACGCCGCCAAGCTTTTTAAAACCCAGGACGGCGGGGCCACTTGGACGGTAAGTTTTTCCCAGTCGAGCGCCTCGGCTTTTGTTTCGGCGGTTGCCTTGGTTCCAGGAGATTCCAAAGCGGTCGTTATCAGCTTGTCCACCGGGGAAATTTTGCGAAGTGTTAACTCGGGAACTTCTTGGGATTTGCTCAAGCCGGTTTCCGGTAGGGTTTTAAAAATTTTCGCTTCAGGCATCAATAGTAATGTGTATTTCGCTTTAAGCCGCAGGGAAGGGCTTTATCGCTCCACAGACGCGGGAGCTTCTTGGACCAAACTATCCTTGCCGGGAGCAACCGGCCAATTTTTAGGCGGCTCGCAAACTTTTGAAGATTTTACCTTGGCTGATTCCGAGAGCGTCATCTACCTTGTTGGAAGCGCCGGCGTGTTTCGGAGCAGGAATCTGGGGAATAATTGGGAAAAGTT
>JBBUGP010000057.1:0-4694 GCA_038077895.1 Patescibacteria group bacterium | reverse complement strand
TCAACCGAGCCGGTATTAATAGGTGTGGCCACGTTTCCTCCGGGCGGGGCGACTGTCGGCTCTGTCCAGGCGAAAACAGCAAAAGCCGCCAGAAAAGAAACCGTCAAAATGCCGAAAGCTAAAGAAACTAATTTTGGAGAAATTTCTTTTTTCATATAATTATTGAAAATTATTATTTCGCGGGCGCCAAATTTTCTAAAATATCCGCGGCGGTCATTTCCCCTCCGGACCGGGGAGGAGATAATTTCTTGGAAACATTCTTTTGTATTTCAGCCTGCCCCGCGTCCTCTGGGGCAGTTAAAGATTGCGAAATCTCTTCCGAAGTTTTCGCTTCATAAACCGGGGCGGCCGGAGGTTCTTCTCCTGCCGGCTTTTGGAAAATGAAAAAATAGGTCAAAGCTCCGATAGTCAAAATAAGAACTATCAGAATGGCGATCAGAATAATAATTGCTTTGGGCGGCATCAATTTTATTCTACCATATATGAGCCAACAAAAAAACTCCCGATAGCTGGATTTCCGATATCCCCCTTAATCTTGGGGGATATCGGAAATCGGCAAATCGGGGATTTCGTAAATCTTTAATCGTTAATAAATTTAGATTTTTGTTTTGATGACCTCGTCGATCAGGCCGTATTCTTTCGCTTCTTGCGCATCCAGGTAAAAATCGCGGTCGGTGTCCTTGCTGATTTTGTCTAAGGACTGGCCCGTGTGCTTGGCTAAAATTTTATTCAATTTTTCCCTGATTTTGATAATCTGCTTGGCCGTGATTTCAATCTCAACCGCCTCGCCCGAAACTCCGCCCGCTACTTGGTGCAACAAAATCTGGGAATTGGGCAAAGCGAATCTTTTTCCTTTAGCTCCGGCCGCTAATAAAGTAGCGCCCATGGAAGCGGCTAACCCGACGCAAACGGTTGAAACGGGACACTTCACATACTGCATCGTATCGTAAATCGCCAGGCCGGCGGTTACCGAGCCGCCCGGCGTATTGATATACAGCTGAATGTCTTTTTTGGGGTCTTGCGAGGCCAAAAACAGCATTTGGGCGATAACGGAGTTGGCCACCATGTCACTGATGGGGCTCGCCAAAAAAATGATGCGCTCTTTTAGAAGACGGGAATAGATGTCGTAGGCCCGCTCGCCATATTGTGATTTTTCGATGACTGTAGGTATGAGATTCATGATTTTCACGATTTGCTGATTTCCGATATCCCCCTTAATTTTGGGGGATATCGGAAATCCAGACATCCGTCGTTGAGGAATTATTTAATTAAATTCTCTAAAAACTCCAGGGCCTTTTCGTTTTTAATTACGCTTTCAGTATAGTCCCTCAACTGATTTTTATCAAGATCGGGGCTCTGTTTGGCGATTTTAGCCATTTCGTCTGAAAGTTCTTTTTCAAGAATTTCGATCTTTTCTCTTTTTTGGATTTCCCGCAGCACCAGAGAGTGCTTCACCCTTCTTTCGGCTTCGGGCAAAAAAGAATCTAAAATCTCCTGCTCGGTTTTGTTGATCTTTTTTAAATATTCCTCAAACCCGATGCCCAGCATCTGCGGGACCTGCTCTTTGATGGTCGCCAGCATCCGGTTTTTTTCAGAATCCAATAAAACTTCCGGAATTTCCATCTTGGAGTCGGCGGCAATCTTGCTTAAAATTTCCTGCCTTAATTTTTCCTTTTCTATCCTCTTTTTTTCCTGCCTTAATTTTTCAATTTCCTCCGGCGTTACACTAACTTCTTTCTTTTTTATCTTAGAAACAATCTCTTTATAATCGGCTATGGTAATCTCCGGCAAAACAGCAACAACCGCCTTAAACTCGAAGGGGTTGCCAGGCGCCAATTTCAAGACGGAAATCTCCGGCTGGCCTATGGGCTCTAAACCCTGCTCTTTAATAATCTTAAGATAATTCTCCCTGACGCATTCTTGGGAGGCAGTTTTCAAAATTGCTTCCTGCTGCAGCATTTTTTCAATCATTTCTTTGGGCGCCTTGCCCTTGCGGAAGCCCTCAACCTCGAGATTCTCGCCTAATTTAAAAATGGCTCCGTCAACAAAGGCCCGGAACTCTTCGGCCGGCACCTCGAATTTTATCTCCAGCTGTGACTTAGCTGATTTTTGGATTGAATGATTCATTATTTTACACCAAGAAAGCGACGATCAATAAAGCAACGATATTTAAAACCTTAATCATGGGGTTAATGGCGGGCCCGGCCGTATCTTTGTACGGATCCCCCACCGTATCGCCGGTCACGGCTGCCTGGTGAGCCAAACTTCCCTTGCCGCCCAAATTGCCTTCTTCAATATATTTTTTCGCGTTATCCCAAGCCGCTCCACCCGAAGTCATGGAAATCGCGACAAATATGCCCGTAACAATGCTGCCGATTAACAATCCGCCCAGGGCTTCGGGGCCGAGAATAAAGCCGACCAAAACCGGGGCGGCCACCGGAATAATCGACGGCAGAATCATTTCTTTGATGGCGGACTTGGTCACAATATCAACGCACTTGCCATATTCGGGCTTGGCCGTGCCTTCCATCAAACCCCGGATCTCCTTGAACTGGCGCCTGACTTCGGCAACCACGCTCGAAGCCGCTTTGCCTACGGCCGACATGGCATAGGAAGCAAAAAGATAAGGCAAAAGCCCGCCGATCAAAAGACCGACCAAAAGCTTCGGATCGTCCAGGCGGAATTCGTACCCGCCGCCCAATTTGGCCAGCTCTTGGGTGTAAGCGGTAAAAAGAACCAAAACCGCTAACCCGGCCGAAGCAATGGCATAGCCCTTAGTTACGGCTTTGGTCGTATTGCCGACCGCATCCAAAGCATCGGTGACTTTTCTGATTCCTTCGTCCAAACCCGACATTTCGGCGATCCCGCCCGCATTGTCGGTAATCGGTCCGTAAGCATCAATGGCCACAATAATACCGGCCAAAGAAAGCATGGACATCGCCGCAATGGCTATGCCATAAAAGCCAGCTGCCCAAAAACTAATTAAAATACCCAAAGCAATCACCAAAGTCGGCCAGGCCGTTGATCTCATGCCGACAGCCAAGCCGGTAATGATATTGGTGGCGTGGCCGATTTGCGAAGCATTGGCGATCGATTGGACCGGTTTGTGTTTTTTAGAAGTATAGTAATCGGTAATGAAGAACATGCCTCCGGCTACAAACAACCCCATTAAAGTTGGCGCATAAAGCTGCAGGAACGAAAAGTTTAGGGCCGGCGCCGCGTTTTTGATAATCCATAAAAAGCCCAGGGCCGCTAAAATTGCCGAGCCCAAAACACCCTTATAAAGAGCGCCTATAATACTCGCTCTTTTGCCTAATTTTACGAAAAAACTTCCCAAAATAGAAGCTAAAATCGCCACTGCTCCCAGATAAAGTGGCAGAGTCACGGCGATTAATTGGCCGGGAAAAATCAAAGATCCCAGCATCATGGCCGCCACCAAGGTAATCACATAGGTTTCAAATAAATCAGCCGCCATACCGGCGCAGTCGCCCACGTTGTCCCCGACGAGATCGGCAATTACGGCCGGATTGCGCGGGTCGTCTTCCGGAATGCCCTTTTCAATCTTACCGACCAAATCCGCTCCCACATCAGCCGCTTTCGTATAAATGCCGCCGCCCAGACGAGCAAAAACTGAAATCAAGGAAGCACCGAATCCCAAGGCGATTAATGACTTTAAATCATTGGTGATCATATAAAAACCGGTAACAGCCAAAAGACCCAAGCCCACCACTAAGAACCCGGTGACTGAGCCCCCCTGGAAAGATAATTTCAAGGCGGCGCCCAAACCATTTTTCGCCGCTTCCGCCACCCTGACATTGGCTTTAGTGGAGACCATCATGCCGATAAAGCCGGCCAGCCCTGAGAAAAAAGCGCCGACCAGAAACCCCAAACCGGTTTTGAATCCCAAAAACAGCCAAAGAACCAAAAATAAGAAGATGGCGACCATGCCTACGGTTTTAAACTGCCTCTTCAAATAAGAAATAGCGCCCTCTTTAATGAAATTCGCAATGGCAATCATCTTGCCGCTCCCTGAAGGAGCCCGCTGGATTTTTTGGATTAAAAACCCGGCAAAAACTAGGGCGAAAAGAGCAACAACGAGAGGTAGATATAACATAATTTTTATTTTTTAGTTGTTTTCTTTTTAGTTTTAGCTTCTGGTTCTTTTTCCTCCTTATTTCCCGCGGCTTCTTCAACGTTCTCCGGGCTTCTTACATCTATTTTCCAGCCGGTGAGCTTCGCCGCTAATCTGACGTTCTGGCCGTCTTTGCCGATGGCTAAAGAAATCTGGTCTTCCGGCACCACCACCACGGCCTTATTTTTGGGCATAATTCTTACCTCAACAACTTTAGCCGGCGACAGGGAATTGGCCAGATATTTTTCGGCCTCTTCGGACCATTCAATAATGTCGATTTTCTCCCCGCCCAACTCATTAATAACAGCCGTCACTCTGGTGCCGCGCTGGCCAACCATGGATCCTATGGGGTCTACGCCATCAACGGTTGAGGCAACTTCAATTTTAGAACGATAACCGGCCTCTCTGGCCACTGATTTAATCACTACCGCCCCCGAAGAGACCTCGGGCACTTCCAGCTCAAAAAGCTTAGAAATCAGCTTGGGGTATGCCCGGGAAAGGAAAACTGCCGGGCCTTTCGGGGTATCTTCCACCTTTAAGACAAAAACCTTGAGCCTCTGGC
>JBBUGP010000056.1:0-1835 GCA_038077895.1 Patescibacteria group bacterium | reverse complement strand
CACCGCCCGTGCTTCCAGTTCCGAAACCGCGGTTTTAAGGTTGAGTTCGTCCAAAATATCGGCGGCGCAGGTGATGGCTTTTGCCCCGATTTTTATCAAATTATTGGGGCCGGCGGCGACGTGGTTAAAAATCGAGCCGGGCACGGCGAACACCTGTCGGTTTTGTTCGAGCGCCAAGCGGGCGGTGATAAGCGAGCCGCTTTCCAAATCCGCCTCCACAACCAGCGTGCCCAAAGTGGAGCCGGCGATGATGCGGTTGCGGAAAGGAAAATGCATTTTTAAGGGCAGCGAGCCAAGCGGCAGCTCCGAAATTACCGCGCCACCGGATTCGATGATCTGTAAAGCCAAAGCGCGGTTGCTGGCCGGGTAAATGCTGGCATCGTCTATTCCGGAACCTAAAACGGCAATCGTCCTGCCGCGGGCCGTCAGGGTTGTGCGGTGGGCGAGCTCGTCGACGCCATAAGCCAAGCCGGAGACGATCGTGATCCCGGCTTTAGCCAGGTCGGCAACAATAAGGGGTGTTACTTGCCTGCCGTAATTGGAAATTTTTCTTGTGCCGACCACGGCGATGGCGTATTCGTCTAAGTTCGCCAAAAGTTTGCCTCGAACGTAGAGCGCCGCCGGAGGATTATAAATTTCTTTCAAGAGGCGGGGATAGTTTTCCGAGTCCCGGGTTATCAGCCGCACGCCGAACTTTTCCAGTTTTTCCATTTCTGCATCCGGATCGATTTGGGGACGTTTACAAACGATGATTTCGGCGGTCGGAGCGTCCAAACCCGCGCGAGCAAGTTCGGCCGCCGGCGCGCGCCAGGCTTCCGATAAGGTCTTAAAGTGAGCCGACAGCTTATTAAAACGCGCCGGTCCCATTTGGGGGATTTGGTTAAAAGCATTGAAATATTTGGCCTGGTCCATTTATGATTTTGATTAGGATTTACGTATTTGAGAAGAAATACTTTCGGTTCGAGGGGAACCCTCGGCGATACGCCGAAGGTTCCCCTCGAAAATTCAGGGAATGCCGGGGGATTGACAAAGGGTTAATTATATGATAACATATCTTGATGGGGGGACTTTTTTTAAGGTATTTTTGTTTCCGCGTTTAGTTCTACTTACGAGTTGTGAAAGCGACGTAATCATCCCTCCTAATTACGCGTAAGTAACTAGTAATGTTAAATTGGTTTGATTTTTTTCAAATCAGTTTAGCGCTCGTAGGTAGTATTAAATTCAGAAAAACCCCGTTCTCTCGACGGGGTTTTTACTTTTCAATGAACTTTTTAATTTCTTCCGAGACCCTTGGGAAGACAACTTTTTTCAATTGGGCTAATTCGTTTTCAGGGAATTCTTTTAGAACATAATCTTCAGTAGGTGGTATTCTGCGCTCAGTGCGGTTTTCAACCCCTATTCGCAACCGGGTAAATCCATACCCTAAAGTTTTAATTATGGACTCCATTCCTTTGTGACCAGCAGAGCCTTCACCGTATAGACGAATGTCTCCCAGTTTTAGGTCTACGTCATCATGGATGATAAGCAGATCGGTGATTCTCGCGTTAGAATATTTTAAAAGCTGACCAATAGCCTTTCCCGACTCGTTCATAAAGGTTTGAGGTTTGACGAACAAGACTTCTTGATTTTCAAATGGAATTTTCAAAATTTCTGAATCATATTTTTTTTCCCATTCCAAATTTTTTATTTTCCGAGCCTCCATTAAGTAATCAAGAGCTAAAAACCCCGCGTTGTGTCGCGTGCGTTCGTATTTTTTTCCTGGATTGCCCAGTCCGATAACGATTTTCATATAGGCATTATATCAATCCGTTGACGAAAAAGCCATTTTAACTTAT
>JBBUGP010000055.1:1309-3195 GCA_038077895.1 Patescibacteria group bacterium | reverse complement strand
GGGACGGGCGTGGTCGTAACTTCCGATGGCCTGATATTGACCACTAAAAAAAATCTAGGTTCATATAAAAATACCGTGAAAGCCGTGTTAAGCGACGGCAGAACTTTTGACGCTACCGTAACGGCTTTTGATTCCCGCTCGGAGCTGGCCTTAATCAAAATCCCCGCCGCCAATCTCCCGGTTGTCCAATTTGGCAATTCTGCCGATTTAGTCATCGGACAAAAATTGGTCACCGTTGGGCCGGATTTAATTCCTTTCGGTAATCCGGGTGTTGAAGCGGAATTGGTCAAAAACGCCGATGTCATCGCCACTTATCCAAAAATTTTCCTTACTGATTCCGTCAATAGTTATCTTTCTGTTAGCCCCGACTTGGAAAATGAGTTTTGGGGATCGGCCGTGCTGGACAGCAAATCACGAGTTATCGGTTTCGTCACGGATAGCGGTATTTTGACCGGCGAGTTTTTGTTAAGCTCTTTGAACAACTATCTGGCGAACGGCAAATTTTCTCGACCATCCGCGGGGTTCCAGTACGCAATTATTACGCCTCCAATTAGCGGTATTTTACATTTGCCCAAAAGCGAAGGCGCGCTATTACTGGCGGGGTCCGGCAAGCCGGCGGTAGTTGCCAATTCCGCGGCGGCCCGGGCGGGTTTGCGCGAGGGAGATTTTATTTATCGGGTTAACGGCAGAGATTTGTCTGCTGATTACACGCTGGAAAAAGTGATGAACGAAGCCCGGCCGGGAGACAAAATCGAAATAGCTTTTTATCGGGGAAGTCAGGAAACAACAGCAGTAATCATTTTAGGATCACTCTGATGACCCGGTAATACAACCCCAGTAGTAGAAGCTGACGCTTCACTACGGGGTAAACTTCCAGAATGTATTACTGGAATAAATAATTTAACTCGAAGCTAGCCCTGTAGTGATTGAATCTGCCGAAGGCAGAGAAATTTACTACACGGGTTGATATACCGGGATGATAGAAGGCGTAAAAATCAAGAAATTAACGGTTCACAAAGACATTCCCGATACCGAGGAAGTTGGTGCTAAATTGGGATTTTTGATGGAGGTTTTGCGCGCCGACGAGGGTTTGCTTTCCAAGTTCGGTCAGTCGACTTTTTCCGTTGCGCATCAAGGAACCGTCAAAGCTTTTCATTTTCATGAACGCCAGGAAGATTTGTGGTTTATCGCCACCGGCCGCGCTGTCGTGGTGTTGCATGATTTGCGCGAAAGTTCGCCGACATACGGTCAAACCGAGGTTATGACCGCGGGCAAGGACGATTACAAGTTAATTGTTATTCCGGCAGGCGTGGCCCATGGCTACAAAGTCGTTTCCTCCGATCCGGTTTTGCTCTTTTATCACACAACCGAGCCCTACGACTCAAAAAATCCAGACGAGAAGAGACTGCCTTGGAATGATCCGAAAATAAATTTTGATTGGAGCCGGTATTAGCGATGCGAATGTCGCGAATTAAATTCGAGATATTCGTATAATAATTCGCATTAAATCCGTATAGTTATATGAGTTGCATTTTTTGCAAAATAATAAAAGGGGATATTCCTTCGGAAAAAATTTACGAAGACGAGAAGTACTTGGCGTTTTTGGATATTAAACCGGTCAACCCCGGCCATACTTTGGTCATTCCCAAAAAGCATTACGATAATCTGCTTGCGGCGCCGGATGCCGAGTTGGAAGGCCTGCTGGATGTCGCCAAAAAGGTCGGCGTGGCAGTGATGGCGGCGACCGGATCGGACGGGATGAATTTTACTTCCAACATCGGCGTTTCCGCCGGGCAAGTGATTTTTCACACTCATTTTCACCTTATCCCGCGCAAAACCGGCGATCGGCTGGTTTCCTGGCCGCACCGCGAATACGCGAACGGCGA
>JBBUGP010000055.1:0-1209 GCA_038077895.1 Patescibacteria group bacterium | reverse complement strand
AAAGTTTGGGTTTCCGGCTCGCTAGCTTTTGATCGGGTAATGGATTATGACGGCAGATTTGCCGATCACCTCAATCCAAAAAAAATTCACGTTGTGAATTTAAGTTTCGCCGTGCGCCGTCTGGAATTAAGTTATGGCGGCACGGCCGGAAACATCGCTTATAATTTGGCGTTATTGGGAATGCCAACCGGGGTGGTTGGGAATCTTGGTCGGGACGGAAAAGATTATGAACGCCTTCTGCGCAAGCGTGGGCTGGATATCCAGAATGTCCAAATTTTGAAAAATAATTTTACCGCCGGCGCTTATATTATCACCGACCGCGCCGATAACCAGATCGCGGGGTTTTTTTCCGGGGCGATGATGGGCAAAAGCTTGCTCCCAAAAAGTTCTGAGAAAGACTGGGCCATAGTGGCGGCGGATTTTCCTTTGAATATGACAGCGCTGGTTTTACACTATCAAAAAAGTCAAACTCAATATATTTTCGACCCCGGGCAACAGGTCACCGCTCTCAAACCCGGACAGTTGAGAGCCGGAATTGCCGGCGCGACCGCGATAATCGGCAACGACTACGAAATGGATTTGATATTGAAACGAAGCAAATATAAAGTCAAGCCGCATCAGCTTTTGGTTACGACTTTGGGCGAAAAAGGCTCGGTTATGGTTTCGGGAAATAAAAAAATCAAGATTCCGCCAGCGAGGCCGAGCAATGTCGTCGACCCCACCGGCGCCGGCGACGCATATCGCGCGGGCTTGATTTTTGGTTTAGTTAAGGGTTATTCTTTAGAAAAGACAGGACGGCTGGCGTCGGTTGTCGCGGTGCACGCGGTGGAAAAGTACGGCACACAAAATCATCGGTTTACTTGGAATTCCATCAGAAATCGGTTTTTTAATAATTTTAAACAAATGCTTTGAATAGTTTAAGGTTAGGTTTTTCCACCGGTGTTTTATACACTACCGACATTCCAATAAACGAGCGGATTGGTTTTTTTAAAGAGCTCGGCTGTTCGGTCATTGAATTAGGCTATCTTAAAGAAGACCGAATGAAAGATGAGCCGCTAGCGGAATTAGACCCAGATCTATTAAAAGATTTTTCCTGGGTATCGCTTCACGCGCCGGGCAGCAATTGGAAAATTCGAAATGACGAAAAAACGCTTGAAGTATTAAAAAAAATTCAAGACTTTCATAACAGGCGGCCTTTAAATCTGGTGG
>JBBUGP010000054.1:801-1195 GCA_038077895.1 Patescibacteria group bacterium | reverse complement strand
GAAGCGGAAAAATCAGTCGGGTCAGACGCAACCGTAGCCGGCATCGTGGAAAGAATCAGAAGCGCGCCAGACCAGGCGACTAAAATCGGTCTTATGAATAAACTGGTCAAAGAAGGCGACCTTGACGACGCTATGGAAGCCGGACTCACCGAAGATGAAATCAAAAAGGCGAGAAAAATGGCTAAAAAGTACGATGTGCACAAAGACATTGACAGTGCTATGCCTCAGTTCGCCCAAGACGATATGAATGAAAAACTGGCGGCAGAACTGGCAAAACCGACAGCTCAGCAGAGATATACTAACTTAGAGGGCGCTTATCAAACTGAACTTCTTGGCAAAATGAAACCAAACCGCGCCGCCCAAATTTCAGACAGCGTTTTTGAAAAAGACGCGG
>JBBUGP010000054.1:0-791 GCA_038077895.1 Patescibacteria group bacterium | reverse complement strand
CGACTTAAAACATCAAGAAATAGTGGACGGAATGATAAATAAGTGGAGCGGCAGCCATATGGGTAATTTATTAAGTGTTAAGGGAGATCTCAGGTCGCAGATGCTAGAAGAAAGAATTAAACAGCTGGCCACAGCAGGCGGCTTTACATCGGATATGGATTATTTAAAAGCCAAAAACAAGCCACTCGCCGACTGGATAGATAAATCGCCTGGCGCTAGAGGATTTTTCGCGAATCTAACGACATAATTAAAAAGCATGCTTGAAAAATATAGCCGCGAACAATTCTGGAAACTTTTTCAGAAAATATCGCCAGAACTACAAGAAGCAATAATGTCCGAAGGAACAGCCAACGATATTGGAGATGTTTGCGAACGAAATGAAATAAAAAATCTGACTTCAAAAGTGGCCAACTGTACCGGCCAGGTTTTAATCGGCCTTTTGCCTCCGGAAGAATTCCCGGCCGCTTTGGAAAAAGAAGTCGGCCTAAAAAAGCCAGTAGCCAAAAAAGTGGCGCAGGAAATTTTCCGCACCGTCTTTTTTCCGGTGAGAATTTTCCTAGCCGAACTCTATCACACCGCCTTGGGCTCATCAGAAACCCCATCAGTCACCCCTTCTTCCCCCTCTATCACTTCCACCCCCTCCGCCCCTTCCGCCTCCCAAAAATCCGACACCTACCGCGAACCAATTGAATAAAATGTTTATTTCTCGCGGTCGCGAATTATTTAAATAAACCGCGATCGCGGGGAATACGCAAACATTTAGGCATAAAAAATTGCGAAGGGTCTTTCCC
>JBBUGP010000053.1:0-4656 GCA_038077895.1 Patescibacteria group bacterium | reverse complement strand
TTGCCTCATCCGGCATAATTAGAAAGTTCAAGGCCTGAAAACTTAACGGCAGTTCATTGCCCGTGCCTTGGTTATCCAGCGCCGCCGACGACGCGTCCATAGAAATTTTCGCGCTGCCCTCGGATTTCGCCAAAAAAACCGTCCGTAAAACCGCGATGTCCGGGCTTTGCAGCCCGCCCGGTATGCCGCCGGTAAATTCAACGGTTCCGGCTTGGTTGAAATAGGTAGGGGCTTTTACCCAAAGGGTAAACGGCGAACCGGGCATCGGCGCCACTTCCAAGACTTCCAAGGTCTCCGGCGAGAAATTCAGTTTTAAAGCCAAGGTGTTGATGCCGGCGTTTTCGGTGTTTAAATGCCATTCCACGGTAAAAACCTGTCCGGCGTAGATGTTTTGGTAAGCCGAGCCGGCATAAAGTAAGGCCGCTTGTGTTGTGAGTGGGATATAAAAAAGATATAAAATTGTGAGGAAAAATAATACCCCAGATTTGAAACTTATGGAAACTCTTTGAAATTTATGGAAATTCATTGTTTTTTCGATTTATACGTGCTCGAAATAAAATTATTCAGTTTAACCGACAACCGGACAGAAACTGATCTGAAAAATATAAAATCTTTTTCCTTGATTTTTCCGCGTTCGTAAAGCAGACTAAGCCAGTGTTCGGAGCTTTCAGCTAAAGAAGCGCGGGCATTATAATAAAATTTTATTTTATCTAAGTAATGAAACCTGCCGTAACCTTCGGCTATATTTGCCCCCACAGAATCGGTTGATTCTATAAATTGATCTCCAATAATTTTCTTTGACTGCCACTCTAAACTTTCGTATATTTTCCAAGCAAGACTCGATAATTGGCGGGCTAATTTGTAAACTTCCAAATCCTCTATGGGTATATATTTCCTTTTCTCGCTCGTTTCCATATATTTCGTATATCTCCAACAATCTCAATTTTATTTCAATAAATATCCAGTTATTTCTATCCATTTCTATAAATATCTATTTCATCCTGTCCAATCATAAAGCAAAATCGAAAGATCGATTAAATTCACAACGCCGTCGCCGTTAATATCGACTTTAGGATTTTGCGGCCGGGTTTGTTCCCAAAAGAAAATCATTATGGAGAAATCGGTTAAATCCACCCGGCCGTCGCAATTAAAATCGGTGCGAACGCATTGGCCGATTGGAAGCGGCACGGAAGGCAAGAGGCTGACCGTAAAATTTTTGGTTTGGCTATAAGTGGAAAATCTTCCGGCGCTTTGCGATTGCGCTTGAAAAGCATGATTGCCTAAAGCAAAACTCTCCGTGGACAGGCTATAGCTCCACGCGCCGTCGGCGCCGGCGCGAAATTTTGCGGTCGAATTGCCGTCCAAAAACACGCTCACCACCGAGTCCGGAAAAGTAAAACCGGCCGCGGTTATGCTTTCGCCTTTTTTGATCGTTTCATGGCTTAACGCGATAGTGGGCGCCAAAAAAAAGTTTTCCACTTTCGCGGTTATCCCTGCTTGAATCTCTTTAGTAAAGCTCGTGGTCGCCGATTTGGCGCCCAACTTATCAACGCCGTAAACGCCAAAAAACTGCGTGCCCGCAGGTATCCCGGCTACCACAAGCTCGAACTGCCCGCCTGCGCCGGCCGCTGTACCGCCCACTACCACGCCGTGACGCAAAAGATTAATAGCGGCGTTCGGCGACGACCAACCGCTTATAATCAGCATGCCGGACGGAATTATGCCGCCGCCGCCGGACTGCTGGGCAGAGCCAGAGGGCGCGGCGGAGGCTTCGTTGGAATAAACCAAAAAAGCGCCGCCGGAAGTTAGCGCCTTGATAATAAAATAATAAGTCGTGCCGTTTGTCAGGCCGGTCTTGGTATGGCTGGTGCCGGCGCCAACGGACTCAAAAGTGTAAGAGCCGGAGACCGTGCCGACTCCAAGCTGGTAACTGGCAACCGAAACGCCCAAATAAGTTTGAGGCTCGGTCCAAGAAAGCGATACCTGCCCGTCGCCCGCGGAGGCGGTAAGGCTGTTTGCCGCGGCCGAAAAAAAATATTGAAACCCGCTCCAGAACTGATAATGATCCGAGGTGGACTTGCCAATGGCGGTCTGGCTTAATGACTGGCCCAAACCAAAATTAAAAGAAGAACTTCCCAACCCTTCCGTGATCACCGGATCTTTTACCCTATAATTTTCGGAAGAATAATCAGTGGCAAAACCAAGGATTGCCCAGTTAAAAAGCAGGGTAATAAAAATCAGGAAGAAAGCAGCGATTTTTTTTGTTTCAGCATTGATTTTCATTTCTTTTACTATAACAAAAAATCCCGTTTTTTGCGAGCCGGATGAAAAATCAGTCTTGATTTTCAAGGGGAACCTTTTGCCGGCCTGGCTTTAAAATCTGACCCATCCCGCAATTTGCGAAAGTTCTCTGGATATTTAACGCTTATCTCGGCAAAGGGTTCCCCTTTGAATTTAATTTTTCAACTTGACACTCGATTATACGGTCGTATATTTGAGTGTATCACGATTTTTTAACCGCGCTGTTAAGGACTATTTCTTTTGCTCGATCAAATTAAGCAAATCCCGGGCGTCTTTTCGCTTGGGATTGATTTTCAAAGACTCTTTCAAAGCGGCTTTGGCGTTTTCCAGCCGATTAAGCCTGTAATACGCGGCGCCCAAATAATTATAGGCCTCCGAAGTTTTCCAGCCCAGAGAAATCGCCTTGTCCAAAAACATCGCGGCCAAGATCGGGCTTCTTTCGTCGTCTTTGCGCAATTCCCACTGCCCTAAAATCATCCAAATTTTTGCCCGGTCGGGATGTTTCGCCACCACGCCAAGAAAAGTTTGAGTGGCCAAATCGTCCAAACCCATTAAGTTAAAAGCGTCCGCGGCGGCGATTTGGTCGTCAGGATCTGCGGAACGCAAAAGCTTGGCCAGTCGCCGCTCGGCATTCTCCGAGGTTATGGCGAATTGGCCGATGACCTTTTGATTTTCCGCGACGTTCCTGACAAAAATAATCGCGTATTTGTCGACATAAACCATCGCCCAATCAGGGTCGCGAATCCTGCGCCAGAAAAAGTTGGGCACGAAATCGCCATAGTCGTAAAGGTAAAAAAAGATGGCGTTGAATTGATGTTTTGCAAGCGTCTGCTTCCAAATATCTTCGTCTTCAATTGCCGGAAAATATGTTTTTGTAAAAAATTGTGAACTGTAGCCTTCCGACCGGTTATCGACAAAAACTTTTTCCCGCGGGGAAAAATTGTAAATCAAATAACTGCCGATGTCGAAATTGTTAAAAATCGGGCCTCTAAGCTCTTGCCGCTGGAAAAATTCCGCGGATTCCATCGAGCCCGAAGCCAGGCCGATGCCGGGATTAAAGACCTTGCCGCCAAAAAACCAAGTCAGGCCAAGCAAAATAACCATCAAGCAAGCTACGGAAAATTTCTTAACTTTTTCGGAAAGCCGGGGGCTTTCGGTTTCCAAGGCGCTTTTTATCCGCAAAAAAACCGGGTTAAAATTCCGCGCCGCCGCCGGCAAAAATATCAAACCAAACATTGCGATGCTTCTTACCACCAAAAAACCAGACGCGGCAAAAGCCGCGGAAGCCAATAAATAAAAAATCGGTTTATCCTGAGCGGAGCCGAGAGGCTTTAGTTTTTTCCAAAAACCGAAAATGAAGCTCAAGGCCAAAATCCCGACTATCGGCGTATATAGCGCCAGCGCGTAATCGCTCCAAAAAACCCTTGTTCGAAAAGTTTCAAACAACCCTAAATTCTCGCTCACCGCCACGTCAAAAGCGCGCGAAGAATAAAACGGATAAAATACTCCGGCCGCGCCGTTGGGATTAAGAAACGATACGCCGATCAAAAGCGCGGTCAAAATCAGCATTTTTTTAATCAAGGGATTTTCCTTCAGCCGGCGGTGGTTCATTGTTTGAAGGATAATCTTTTCCACCAAAAATCCGCCCGTCAAAGCGACGCCGATTATGAAAAAAATGTGCATATTCACCCACAAAAGCTGTAAAGGCAAGAGCCAATAAATTTTCTTGCTTTGGGGATTTTCGTCCAAATCAACCAGTAAGTATAAGTAAATGGCGAAAAAAAGCTGGCTGAAATTTTCCGGCCGTAGCGCGGTTCTCTCCCAAAGGATGATAATCGCGGGAATGGCCAAAACCGTCGTCAGCCAAAAGTCCGCCTTTTTCGTGGCGGCTTTAAAAACAATGGCAAAAGCGGCAAGCAGGAGAAGAATTTTAAAAATCACCAATCCGCCCCAGCCGACAGCTGAAAGTATTAGATAATAAATCACCCCCGAAAGCCAATGATGGTTGACAACCGGATAATCAGTTTGAGTGTAAGAATAAAAGTTTTCGTGCAAAACCTCAAAGTTTCCACGCAGTACCATTTCCCCGTTCTTAATATGGCGGCCGAGGTCGTCGGCGAAAGGCAAACTGATTTTATGCGCCAAAAGCGTGCCGTATAAAACCAGCAAGAGAAAGAAAACTAAAATTTTAAGGCGATTTGATTCCATAGCAAGGCGTTTACCGTCAGAAGGCAGTCCTCTGGCAAGCATGCGGTTATTTAGAACGATCTCAATGACATTATTAGCACTTTTTAAACTGTTTATGCCAGAGGACTGCCCTCTGACAAGTGGGTCCGAAATTCACTTATTTAAGCA
>JBBUGP010000052.1:0-2858 GCA_038077895.1 Patescibacteria group bacterium | reverse complement strand
TTTTTCCGGATTGCCCATAGCCGAAACCATTTCCCAAGCCGACATTAAAACATAATACAGGGCCACGATGGCCGAGGCCGAAAGCATATAATTAATTACGTGAATAACGACCGTGGCCAGGTCATCCCAAGTGCAGGGTTGCTGGCCCGCGCGGCCACAAGGTACTAGCTGGGCCTGGGCCAAAAGCGGAAAAACAAACGCGAATAGGATGATGAGTAAAAGGATTTTTTGTTTGAATTTCATAATCTTAACGCAATGCGAATTAATGAGAATTTTCACGCGAATATCGCGGATAAATTTAACTCCTCCAGCTCCTCTTTAGAAAAAGGGGGGAGAAAATCCATTCGCGTCATTCGTGTGGAATTCGTGACATTCGCATCGCTATTTCATCTTCCCAAAAGCATCTGGGTCAGCGCCTGGTTGCCGGTGCCAACCGCCTGATCAGGCGACTTGCCGCGCAAAATCACATCCTCGATCATATCCGAAAACATCCGATCAAATTTGGAAGAGTTGGGTTTGAATAACGGCTTGGCCGTAAGCGCGGATTCCGCAAATACCCCCACCCCGGGATCGCCAATTTGCGTGGAGATGATGTCTTTGCGTGAAGCCGGCTGTTTGTGCGCCGCGTAATATTTGGTTAAAGATTCTTTACTCGTGGCGAACTTCAAAAAATTCCAAGCTTCTTCGGTGTTTTTGGAAGCTTTTGAAACACCTTCGGCGAAATAATTGGAAAAATTGACTTTCGGTTTGGATAAATCCACCTGGGGTACAGCCGCTACGCCGAAATTCAAAAGCGGCGCCTTATTGGCCACGACCGGCACCATATAAGAATAGGAAAGCATCATCGCCGTCTGGCCCGCGATAAAAGCGTCCACCGAATAATTATTCCGGTTGTTCCAAGTGTAGGTTTCCTTGGCCGGATTAGCGAACTGTGTGTAAAACTCCAAAGCCTGCGCGCCGGCGTTATACCGGCTGCCGTCGGCGGCCACCACCTCGCGATCCATTGTCGCCTGGTTCTTGGCGGAGCTATAAACCTGAGTGCCATTTTGCAGCATTAGCAAACCCAAAATATCCACACTGCGATTGACGTTTTTATCCGTGCCCATCGCGATGCCGTTAACCAGAAAATTTCCGAATTTATCCTGCCGCGTCAAACTTTTTACCGCCTCAATCGCTTCCGCCCAAGTCCGCGGAGGCTGGGCGATGCCGGCGCTGCCCAATAAATCGCGGTTGTAAAACAGAGCTAAGGTATCAACCGACATTGGCACGGCGTAAAGATTATTCTCTTGGTCGTAAAGATCGGCTCTTGCCACGTCAACAAAAGCGTCCTCAAATTCCCGCACGGAAAATACGCCTTTCGGCGCCGGAGACATTTTATCTTTATAGCTCGCCAGCCAATCGTTGTGGATGGAAAATATGTCCGGACCGGTGCCGGAAGCCAACGCGTTTAGAAGTTCGTCCTCGTAAGTGGCGATATCTTTGCGCTCATAAACGAAATTCACGTAACTATGAGTACGAGTATACTCCTCAAAAATAGACCGCCAGGTTTCGGATTCCTCAAACGGTTTCCAAATAACCAAAGCCACCGGCTGTTTGGCGGGGCCAGTTGGCCTTCCGCAAGATACGGCGAGTTGGGCGACCATGAGCAGGAGGATGACAAAAATTATTTTTTTCTTTTTCATTGGTTTCGTACGGCGTGAATTTCTAAATGTGTTATTGTTTGTCCGATCCGAATTCTCTGGATTTAACTCCTCCTAACCTCCTCTTTAGAAAAAGAGGAGGAACTGACTCCCTCTCTTTTTCTAAAGAGAGGGCTGGGGTGAGTTAAATCGCATTCGTGTCATTCGGATGGAATTCGTGACATTCGCATCGCCTATTTCACTTTCTTCAATAACTTTTTCAAAGCAGGGCGGACGGCCGAATCCTGCAAACCGATTTCGATATTCGCTTTTAGCCAGCCGATTTTTGAGCCGATGTCGTAATACGTCCCTTCAATAAGTTTGGCATAAATTGAACGGCGCTTCAACATTCTGTCGATTGCGTCAGGGAGCCATAATTCTCCGGCCCGAACCGGAGTCGTTTTTAACTCGTTAAAAATATCGGGCGTAAGGATATAGGCGCCAATGGAAGCCATTCTCGATTCCGTCTTTTCCGGACCGGGTTTTTCTTTTAATTTTTTTACTTGATAAACTCCCTTTTCCACTTCCAAGCCTTCAATCATGCCGTATTTTTTCGCGCCTTCGGCGTCTACCTTCACTCCGCACAAAACCGGGTCTTGATATTTTTCATAGACTTTTATCATTTGCGCCAAGCGAGGCGTGTGGCCCACAAAAAGGTCGTCGCCCCAAGCCACGGCAAACGGCTCGTTGCCGATCAGATGAGCGGCGTTTAAAATCGGCGTGCCGTTGCCGTAATGCCCTTTTTGGCGGATGTAGATAAAGTTAGCAAGCTGGGCGATTTTTCGAATCTGTTCCAGTTGCTCCAATTTTTTATTTTTTTGCAGCCACGATTCCAGTTCGGAATGAAAATCAAAATGGTCCTCCACTGCCCGCTTATTATAGCCAGTAACCAAAATAATGTCGGTTATACCCGAGGCCACGGCTTCTTCCACCACATACTGCACCACGGGCTTGTCTAAAATCGGCAACATTTCCTTGGGCAAGGCCTTGGTTATGGGCAAAAATCTGGTTCCATGGCCCGCCACGGGAATTATGCATTTTCTGATTTTATTCATACCTGTATTATATTAAAAATCCGTGAATTTCGCAAAAAGTGCAAAAATATCAAATAAATTTCTAATTTCTAATATCTAATTTCCAAACAAAATTAGGACTTACGCGTTTGCGATTGCGGGGTTG
>JBBUGP010000051.1:0-2632 GCA_038077895.1 Patescibacteria group bacterium | reverse complement strand
GCAGGCAGCTGGCCGCCTTGCGGCAAGTCCCGCATATCATCATTGCCACGCCGGGCCGGCTTAACGACCATCTGGAAACCGTGAAACTCGATTTGTCAAAAACCGCGATTTTGGTTTTGGACGAAGCAGATCGGATGCTGGATATGGGTTTCGCGCCGCAGATTAAAAAGATTCTGCAGAGAATTCCGCGCCAGCGCCAAACCATGCTTTTTTCCGCGACTATGCCGGATGAAATAGTAAAAATCGCCCACGCATATATGTCCCTGCCCTTGCGGGTAGAGGTCGCCCCTTCCGGCACGGCTGTTTCAAGCGTCACCCAGGAAATTTATTTCGCAGAAAAATCCGAAAAAACGCCGCTTCTCCAGTCCGTACTTTCCGAATACAAAGGCAGCGTTTTGGTTTTTTCCCGCACCAAATACGGGGCAAAAAAAATCACGCGAGACATCCGCCATATGGGCCATACGGCAGCCGAAATCCATTCCAACCGCTCTCTTGGGCAAAGAAAGGAAGCTTTGGAAGGATTTAAAATCGGCCGGTATCGCGTGCTGGTGGCCACCGACATCGCGTCGAGAGGAATTGACGTAACCGGAATAGAATTGGTTTTGAATTACGATCTGCCGGCGACGGCTGAAGATTACGTGCACCGCATCGGAAGGACGGCGAGGGCCGGTATGGCCGGCCACGCGATTTCTTTCGTCACCTCCGACCAAAGAGGGGATGTAAGGAACATCGAACGGCTGATAAGAAAATCCCTGCCCGTTTCAAAATCCCCTATTTCAGGCAAGACCTTTCCGCAAGCGCCGGCCAAAAGTCAGACGGCTTATTTTCCGGAAGCGGCAAAAAGGCAAAGCCCTTTTGGCCGAAGGGCTTCCGGCGGCAGGAGAAGCCGGAGTTATGACCGCAGAAAGAACGCGCCGCACCCCAACCGGCACACAACCGTCGGCGGCGAGGGCGGATATTTTATGACCAGGCGCCATAATAATTTTTCCCGTTAATTTTTTACCATGCCGTAACTTAGGCGTCTTCAAGCGGCCTGGAAACAGGCCGTTTTTAATTCGCCAAAAAAATGCTAGAATAGGTACGTACATATGTATATACACATGTAAGTAACAAATACGCCAATGGCAAGAAAACTTAAAGACAAAGATATTCGAAAGCTTACACGCATGGGAAGAAGGTCGTTGGGACTCACCCTGCCTGTGGAGTATCTTAACGAGCTAAAATGGAAGGAGAAGCAAAAGGTCACGGTGAAGAAAGTCCGCGGGGGTTTGCTAATTAAAGACTGGCGTAACACCGCTGGCTAGTTGATAGTAAAGTTTTGCGTAAAAAATAACCTTTTAATATGTCGGAAACAAATAATTTAGAGTCATTCAAAAGATATTTAGAAGAACAAAAAGGAAAACCTGTCGACCCGCGGGCGGTTTCGGCCGCGCAGCGCGAAATGGAATTGGGCAAGAAAGGCGATTATCCGGTTTACCGGGATGAACCTGGAAAGGAAGTAAGAATGAAGGGACATCCCGAAGGCAAATTGTTTGAAACCGATATGACGGAAGAAGAACTGGGCCAAGCGATTTCGAAATTGGAGGAAGCTCGAAAAGCACTGATCGATTTTTTGGAAAAACCAAACCTTCCGGGCTTTGATAATCCCAAAACCGTAACATTATTTTATTTGGAAGACCAAGGCGTAAAACTTCCGAAAGACATCAGTGCCGCCACAAGCACCTTGGCCAAATACGATTTTAGCGGCGATCTGGCGTTATTTGAAGTGCCGGAAGAGATCAACCAAGTGTTGGAAAGGTATACCGCGACCTTGGAACATTTGAAAAGGAAGTCGCCTAAATAATGATGAAAAATTTTTTCCTTTCCCGACATTTTATCGCGTTTCTCATTTGGCCGCTGTTGTTTGCCGGCTTCTATTTAGTTTTTCGCCAAATCGAACAGCGCTTAATCCTCGAAAGCGTGGCGAACAAAATCGAAACCACTTTCGCCGCCGATATCCAGCCCGACGAGTTTTTTTTGGGCGAGGTGCTGTCCGTGGAGCGTGAAGAGCGCCCTACGCGCAACGCGGTCGTCATCAACGAAAATGTCGAGGCAAAGTTTTTAACCGGCCCGAAAGCCGGCCAGATCATTTCCATCCAGCAGGACAGCACGCTGGTAACGTTCCAGCCGCCGCCGGCCATTGCGGTAGGCGAAAAAGCCATCATCGCGCTAATTCACGGGGCGGACGGCGACCAATATTTTGTAGCCGATCGCTACCGCTTGCCCGCCATATCGGTGGTTGCGGCTTTGTTTTTTACTCTGGTCGTGGGCTTGGGCAAAAAACGGGGAGTCGGTTCCATTCTCGGGTTAATCTTCAGCCTGGCCGTTATCGCCAAACTGCTTATTCCAGGCTTAATTGCGGGCAAGTCGCCGGTTGTACAATCTTTACAGGCCGCTTTGATCATCGCCGTAGTTTCCCTTTATTTGGCTCACGGGTTTAATCGCCGAACGAGTATCGCTTTAGCAGGGACGCTCGTCACGCTGGCGCTTTCGGTGGGCATGGCGGTGCTGGCGGTTTCTGTTTCCCGTCTCTTTGGTATGGGTTCCGAGGAGGCTTTGTACATCCAGCAATTGGGGCCGATCGGTAATTTGG